>JAYVJV010000146.1:0-6251 GCA_043769005.1 Polaromonas sp.
CTCGGTGCGGCCTTCATAGACCACACCAGCCAGATCCGTCACAAAAATGTTTTCGCGTGGCAGCCCCAGCTTCACCAGCAAGCCCAGACAGGCCAGTGCGGCCGCGCCCGCACCCGAGGTCACCAGCTTGACGGTTTTGATGTCTTTGCCCACGACCTTGATGCCATTCAGAATGGCGGCACCCACGCAAATCGCGGTGCCGTGCTGGTCGTCATGAAAGACCGGAATCTTCATGCGTTCGCGCAGCTTGCGCTCTACATAGAAGCAATCTGGCGCCTTGATGTCTTCCAGGTTGATGCCGCCAAAGGTCGGCTCCATCGACGCAATGATGTCGACCAGCTTGTCGAGGTCGTGCTTCTCGTTGATCTCGATGTCAAAGACATCGATGCCGGCAAATTTCTTGAACAAAACCGCCTTGCCCTCCATCACCGGCTTGGCTGCCAGCGGGCCAATGTCGCCCAGGCCCAGCACAGCCGTGCCGTTGGTAATGACGGCCACCAGGTTGCCGCGCGCGGTGTACTTGAAGGCGTTGTTGGGGTCTTTGACGATTTCTTCGCAGGGCGCGGCCACGCCGGGGGTGTAGGCCAGGGCCAGGTCGTGCTGGTTGACGAGCTGCTTGGTCGCGCCCACAGCAATTTTGCCGGGCACAGGAAACTGGTGGTATTCCAGCGCGGCGCGGCGCAGCTCGGCGCGTTTTTCTTCGGTATTTACCGCGTTGTTGTCATGGATCGAGGGCATGGGGAAATCTCCAAATCTGGTGCGAAGCACAGGCATGCGCTGCCCAGCGGACGATGTCAGTATTTTTAAAGGTTCGTGATTGTAGTCCTGCCGCCAGTTCAAACTATCCCAAGTAACCATCTAAAAAACCTGGGCTGATATGACTTTTTAGTGCGGAGCGAGCCCAGCACCGAGCCGCAAAACATGAGGCATTTTTAGCCGCAAACCCAGTAAAATATAGCGTAAGCAGCTATAAAATCGATAGTAATTGATAAATACACCATGGCCCTCAAATCCACCATCTACAAAGCCAGTCTGGCTATCGCCGATATTGACCACGGCTACTACGCTGACCAGCAGCTCACGCTGGCACGCCACCCCAGCGAGACCGACGAACGCATGATGGTGCGCCTGGTGGCGCTGGCGCTCAACGCCTACAAGCTGCAAAGCGTCTGTAGCGGCGACGGCATCCTGGCCTTTGGCGCAGGCATGTCCGACCCCGACGAGCCTGACGTGTACCTGCGCGACTACACCCTGGCCTACAAACTGTGGATCGAAGTGGGCCAGCCCGAAGACAAACCCGTGATGAAAGCCTGCGGCAAGTCAGAAGAAGTGATGCTCTACACCTTCAGCCACAGCGCCGCCATCTGGTGGAAGGGCATGGAAAACAAGCTCACCCGCCCCAAGAACCTCAGTGTCTGGCAGCTCCCCCACCCCGTCAGCCAGGAGCTGGCCGCCATGGCCCAGCGCAGCATGCAGCTACAAGCCACCGTGCAAGAGGGCAACCTGATGCTCAGTGATGGGGCGACTACGGTGAATGTGGAGGCGGTGCGGCTGCGGTAGGCAACTTTACTGCTAGAGAAAGACGTTGAATGTCAAACAGAGGCATCATTGTCTAAAGAAAGGAGATGGGTCGAGCACAGTGGGATACCCAAAAGCATCTAGTGGAGCCGCAAGATCATCCCCGACCCTCATACTGGTTCCGCTAATGTGTACGATGGTTTTAAAGACAAAGTTACCATTTGAAATAGGCGTTCCGGCTGGTAGCAAGGCGGGTATTGACGAAACATCGAAGGACAAATTTACCAAATCTACAGTATCTGCGCCAACCTGCTTTTGCCCAACAATTACCATGGTGAAAGTACCTGTTTGAGTATTAGAGCCAGCGCCAGAACAATTCGTGCCGTTATAGTCGGTAGAAGTTGAAGAACCAGCCAACGAATTGGTGCCGGATTTGGTAAAGGTAACAGCATCCCGCGAGGAGGTGGTCGTACTTTTTACATAGGTGGTGGTGACCGTACCATTAGCAAATGTGGTAACTCCCACATCAGGCTGATAGCAACCGCCCCATGTGCCCACATATTTGTCAGGATTAATCACGCCACTGAATGTGGGCGCTGGCACAGATGCTGCCACCCTATTGCCTGAGAACGTGCCACTCCCCGTCAAACCGGTGGCATAGGCCCAGGTGCCGCTGATTACGCCAGCGGCATTGATGGAGCCACCAAACCTCGCCGAGCCCGCGTTGCCCGAAGCTGTCAAGGCAACGCTGCCGTTGGCAGCAACTTGTCCATTCACGGCAAAGGTTTGGTTATAGGTCTGCGAAAAGTTGGAGCCGCTGATCACACCGGCGGCATTCACGGTGACGTTAAACGTGCCGGTTTCTGCACCGCCGTAGGTGCCCGCGTAGTTTCCGGCATAGGATGCCGTGCCCGTTGCTGGATTGGTTACGACACCAGTCACTGTAAACGGCTGCGTTGGAATAGTGATGGTAGAGCCACTGGATGGACCTGCCGAAGCTGTAATGCAGCTAGCCAGTGTGCGCGTCTGACCTTGGGCGATAGCTGGTATGGCCACTGCTGCGAAAGTGGGCGGAGAAGCGGCAGAGTAAAACTCCAGCGGCAAATTGGCAGGCACATTGATGATGGTGAAGTCACCCGGCACAGAGTTGTTTGCATTAACAACCCATGGAGTTGAAGACCAACCCGTAGTCCGCACGCCCACGGGGCCCACATTGTCAATCGGTTGTCCATTGGCGTTTCGGAAGCATCCTTTGATGGTAGCCGTTGCGCCCTTGAAGTCGGCGTTCCATAACGTAAAGTGCGCCACAGTCCCCTGGAAAGAGCCATCGGTCTGGCGCGTTGCTTCGCCTTCGTTTTTCCAGATTTTCTGGCTCTCGTCGTAGAACCACAATGGCACGCTGGTTGCGCTACCTGAGTTGCTGCTGGGCGGGAAAGTAAGCGTCGCGGGTGCTTTGAGTTGCAGGGGGTTGCCTGCTGCGTCGGTCAGCTTGACCTCCATAAAGCCCATGGAAATAATGGGGGACACCACGCCGGCAGCGTCTATGCCAATGTAGGGGCCAGCAAAGGCCTGCACACCTTGCACGGTGTCAGGGCTGTAGTAGCTTGCGCCAACGTTGACGGTACCTGCGTAATCAGCACCGCTGGCGGTTTTGATGGCGTTGGCCGGAATTTGCACCCGCGCACTGCCCACGGGAATGCTGGTGGCAGATGTAGCGTTAAAGCTGGTGCTCACCTGGTCGGCAAACAGCTTGATGTTCATTTGGGTGCTGCTGCCCGTGGCGACAGGCAGTTCTTTGGCGGTGGTGGCGTAGCCCGATTTTTTGACCAAGACCACCGTGGTGGTGGTGGCTGCATTCAGGCTGAAGCTGTAGCTGCCATCTGCGCCCGTCACCAGGCTTTGTCCAGAGGCCTCGACGCGTGCGCCAGCCAGCGCGCCCCCCGCGTTGTCCAGAATGTAGCCGCTGACAACGGGCGCACTGGCAGTTGCAGTGGGAGTGTCGGTAGTGTTTGTTGGGGGCGTAGTTGTAGTGCTACTGCCGCCGCCACCGCAGGCGATGAGCAGGCATGCCGCCAGGCCCGTAATAGCGTGGCGCAGCATCTGCGCGGGCTTGAAAACATGCAACATATCCATATCCCTGTCTGTAAAAAGATGAACAGACATTCTAGCACAGCAGTTTGGGGAAAAAGTCGCAGATGTTCACACGCAGGTGAAGACGACACCCGTGTGGGCGCAGTAGACTTAAATCGTTAGATTTTTAGGCAAACTGGCGGTAGGCCAGCCATGCAGCCACGCCCAGTACTGCCAACACCAGGGAGATGCGAAACACCATGGTGATTTTGCGCTTGGTTTCTTCTTCGCGGGCCAGGCGTTCGCGTCCGCGTGCTTCGGCTGCCTGGATGTTTTTTTCGGCGGCGGAGGAGCTATGCATCACCGTCTTAAAGTACTGGTGCCGATTTTTGGCATTGATAGACAGATCATCATCAGACATGGTGGCAACCCGAATTAAAAATGTAGTGATTCAAGAGTAGGACAAACGCAGACAAGAATTGTAGCCTTCGCGGCATTTAATTACGCAATGTTAGCCCGGCGGTTACATTTGGTGCCCAAACGGCATTTTTAAGCGCTTAAAGTAGTTCAAAAATACTAATTTCTACCCCGCTTGGAAATCGCACCCCGGTGCCCACAAACACGCTTTGCGTCATCCAGTGCAGCGCGGGGTTTTCTACCTCAAAGCGCGGCACACAGCGAAAATAAATGCGCTCGGGCGGCACGGCCTGGCCTGCCAGCAGTTGGGCCACGTCTTCGGCGCTGCCCCGGCGCAGCGCGCTGTTGTGCACATACACATGGCTACCATCGTCCAGCTCCAGCATATAGCGCGCATCCAGGTCGGCTGTGGTGCTGCTCACCACCATTTGAAAATCTGCTCCGCCTGCCAACACCTTGCCGTTAATGCGCCCGCGCACCGTACCGCCGGCGATGGGGATGATGCGCCGCCTGCCCTGAGTGGACAAGCCCTGCACCTGCCCGGCCTCGATCGGCGCACTCACCGTGACACTGAGGTCGCACACATGAACGAGGGTGGGTGCTGCAAGGGACATGGTGCAAGTGCTTTCGCAAGGGGCTAAGGTAATATCTTGTACCGCACTGTACCCGGAAATTGTCTGCCATGGTCACCCCGCCCACCACCACCTCGCCCCCTGTTACGCCCCCACCCTATGTCCCGCAAATTCGCCTGTACCAGGACTGGCTGGCGCGCGAGCGGGGCCTGCGTTTTGACAGCTACGACGCGCTGTGGCACTGGTCTACCACCGAGCTCAATGTGTTTTGGCAGTCGGTGTGGGACTACTTCCAAGTGCAGTCGCCTACAGCGCACAGCGCCGCGCTGGTTGACGGGCGTATGCCCCACGCCCAGTGGTTTCCCGGTGCACAGGTGAACTATGCACAACAGGTGCTGCGCCATGCTGATGCGGCGCATGCTGCCGGGTTTTTAGCCATGGTCAGCGAAAACGAACTCGGCGAGGTGCGTGAGATAGGCTGGCCCGAACTCCAGCGCCAGGTGGCCAGCGTGGCGCTCAGCCTGCTAGCCATGGGCGTGCAGCGCGGCGACCGCGTGGCCGCCTATATGCCCAATATCCCCGAGACCATCGTCGCTTGCCTGGCCTGCATGAGCATCGGCGCGGTGTGGAGCGTGTGCGCGCCCGACATGGGCACGCCCGCCGTGCTGGACCGTTTTGGTCAGATTGAACCCAAGGTGCTGATTGCGGTGGACGGCATTTATTACGGCGGCCGCGCCATGGACCGCAGCGCCGTGGTGGCGCAACTGTGCGCCGATCTGCCCAGCGTGCAGCACCTGCTGCTGGTGCAGACGCCGTTTGCCTCGACAGCGCCAGTTGCTACTAATTCAATAGCTACTCACGCATATTGGACGAGGGCTACAGCCCGAAATGATGCCAAAACAGAGGCATTTTTACCTGAGTCGCTGCCATTTGACCACCCGATCTGGGTGGTGTATTCCAGCGGCACCACTGGTCTGCCCAAACCCATCGTGCACGGCCACGGCGGCATCCTGATGAGCCTGCTGGCGCTCAAAAACCTGGGTAACGACATCGGATGCAGCTATCACCCCAACAGCTTCGGCGAGCGCTTCCACTGGTACAGCTCCACCGGCTGGGTGATGTGGAACGCGCAGATGGCGGGCCTTGCCACCGGCACCACCATCTGCCTGTATGACGGCAACCCCGGCGGCTCCAAAGACAAGCCGGACTGGGGCGCGCTCTGGCGCTTCGTGGCGCGTCACAAGGTGACTTTCTTCGGCGCGGGCGCGGCCTATTTCACCAACTGCATGAAAGCGGGGCTGGACGTTTCGGCTTGTGGCGACCTGAGCCACGTGCGCGCGCTGGGCACCACGGGGTCGCCATTGCCGGAAGACGTGCAGCGGTGGGGGACCGCACAGTTTCAGAAAGTGGGTGTGCCCGATATCTGGTGGTGCAACATCTCGGGAGGCACGGATTTTTGCGGCGCTTTCATTGGCGGCAATCGCGAGCTGCCGCAAGTCCCCGGCCAGATGCAATGCCGCCTGCTGGGCTGCGCCGTTGAGGCCTGGAGCGAAGACGGCCAACCTGTCATCGGCGACGTGGGTGAGCTGGTCTGTACCCAGCCGCTGCCGTCCATGCCACTGTATTTCTGGGGCGACGAGGGCAACAAGCGTTACCTGTCCAGCTACTTCGACA
>JAYVJV010000147.1:0-9145 GCA_043769005.1 Polaromonas sp.
AGGTACGTACTGGCGCACCAGGTCAGTAAATGCGCCTTCGCGCAGCGACTTGATCTGTTCACTCAAGGTGGTAGCATCCAGAATGTCGTTGCGCTGCTGGTAGATCACCTTGCGCTGATCGTTGCTCACGTCGTCGTATTCCAGCAACTGCTTGCGCACATCAAAGTTGCGCGCCTCGACCTTGCGCTGCGCACTTTCGATGCTGCGCGTGACCATGCCGGCCTCGATCGCCTCGCCATCGGGCATCTTCAGGCGGTCCATGATGGCTTTGACGCGGTCACCGGCAAAGATGCGCATCAGCGGGTCGTCCAGGCTCAGGAAGAAGCGTGACGAGCCGGGGTCGCCCTGGCGGCCCGAGCGGCCACGCAACTGGTTGTCAATGCGGCGCGACTCGTGGCGCTCGGTAGCGATGATGCGCAGGCCGCCCAGGGCCTTCACGGCCTCGTGGTGGGTCTGCCATTCGTCTTTGAGTTTGGCAATCTGCGCCGCTTTGGCGGCTTCGTCCAGCGCTGCATCGGCTTCAATCGTCTTGGACATGTTCTCGACGTTGCCGCCCAGCACAATGTCGGTACCGCGCCCGGCCATGTTGGTGGCGATGGTGATCATCTTGGGGCGGCCGGCCTGGGCCACGATGTCGGCCTCGCGGGCGTGCTGCTTGGCGTTGAGCACCTGGTGCGGCAGGCTGGCTTTTTCCAGCATGCCCGCGATCAGCTCAGAGTTTTCAATCGAGGTGGTGCCCACCAGCACGGGCTGGCCGCGCTCGTAGCATTCGCGAATATCCGTAATGGCGGCCTCGTAGCGCTCGCGGCTGGTTTTGTAGACGCGGTCGAGCTGGTCTTCGCGGCGGCTGGGCTTGTTGGGCGGCAGCACCATGGTTTCCAGGCCGTAAATTTCCTGGAACTCATAGGCTTCAGTATCGGCCGTACCCGTCATGCCCGACAGCTTGCTGTACAGGCGGAAATAATTTTGGAAGGTGATCGAGGCCAGGGTTTGGTTTTCAGCCTGAATTTTTACGCCCTCTTTGGCCTCTACCGCCTGGTGCAAGCCATCGCTCCAGCGGCGGCCCGTCATCAGGCGCCCGGTGAATTCGTCGACGATGGTGATCTCGCCGTCTTGGTTCACATAATGCTGGTCGCGATGGTACAGGTGCTTGGCGCGCAGTGCAGCGTTGAGGTGGTGCATCAGTGTGATATTGGCCGGGTCGTACAGCGACGCGCCTTCGGGAATCAAGCCTGCACCGAATAAAATGCGCTCGGCGTTCTCATGACCTTGCTCGGTCAAAAACACCTGGTGCGATTTTTCATCGACCGTGAAGTCGCCCGGCTTGGTCACGCCCTCACCCGTACGCGGATCGGCCTCGCCCTCTTGCTTGGTGAGCATCGGCACCAATTTATTCAACGCGACATAGGTGTCGGTATGGTCTTCGGCCTGGCCGCTGATGATGAGCGGCGTGCGCGCCTCGTCGATCAAGATCGAGTCCACCTCGTCGACGATAGCGTAGTGCAAACCTCGTTGCACTCGATCTGCTACCTCATACACCATGTTGTCCCGCAGGTAGTCAAAGCCAAACTCGTTGTTGGTGCCGTAGGTAATGTCGCAGCGGTAGGCGGTTTGCTTGTCTTCACGCGGCATGTTGGGCAGGTTGACGCCCACACTGAGCCCCAGGAAGTTGTACAGGCGGCCCATCCACTGCGCGTCGCGGTTGGCCAGGTAGTCGTTGACGGTCACCACATGCACGCCCTTGTCCTGCAGCGCATTGAGGTATACCGCCAGTGTGGCCGTCAGCGTTTTACCCTCGCCTGTGCGCATCTCCGCAATCTTGCCTTGGTGCAATGCGATAGCACCTTGCATCTGCACATCAAAGTGGCGCATTTTCATGATGCGCTTGGAGCCCTCGCGCACCACGGCAAAGGCTTCGGGCAGCAGATCGTCCAGCGTTTCGCCTTTGGCTACGCGGTCTTTGAATTCTTGGGTTTTGGCTTTCAGCGCATCGTCGCTCAACGACTCCAGGCTTTTCTCCAGGGCATTGATACGGTCAACCGATTTGCGGAAGGTTTTGAGCAGGCGGTCGTTGCGACTGCCGAAAATTTGGGTGAGGAAATTGGTGGCCATAAATACACTGCTGCCCTGTAGGTCACGACGCGGCGCACAGGGCAGGAAAATTCCTTCTTAGGTTCACAAGCACATGGGGTAAGCAAGCTGCTTTTCAAGCAAAAATGACAGACCCACAACCAAAACGCCCACTTGCGCAGGCGCGGGGGTGTTAACCCTCAATTCTACCGCGCACTAGCGCTTGCGCCCCTTCGTGTTGGCCGCGACAGGCGACGGCAGGTTTTCACCCGCGGCCAGGAACTTTTGCGGGTCGGCGGCGGCCCCTTGCACCAGCACTTCAAAGTGCAAATGCGGCCCGGTGGAGCGGCCCGAGCTTCCCACCTCGGCAATTTTTTGCCCGCGTTTGATAATTTCGCCCTTGCGAACATGGAATTTCGAGGTGTGAGCATAGCGGGTAATCAGATCGTTGCCATGGTCTACCTCGACCATATTGCCGTAGGCGGCATGCGACTCCAGCGTCACCACCACGCCGCCTGCCGCCGCCAAAATGGGCGTGCCCGCCTCGGCCTGAAAGTCCAAACCCGTGTGCATGGCCTGGCCCCCTGTGAACGGGTCGATCCGGTAACCAAAAGGCGAGCCTACATGGCTGCCGGGCACGGGCTGGGCGGTGGGCACCAGCAGTTTGCGAATTTTTTGATCCGCCAAACGCGACTCCATGACGGTCAACAGGTCTAGCTTTTGGTCGTTAATGCTTTCCAGGTCCCGCAAAATGCCTTGCAACTCGTGCATCTCCAGGGAACGGCCTGACACCAGCGCGCCCCCACGGCCAGAGGCCGCCTTGGCACTGTCGGGCACGGGCACGCCCGCCAGGTTGGACACCCGCTCAGTGAGCACCTCGAGTTGGACGATTTTGGCCTGCATTTCGCCGACTTTTTTGGCCATTGCGTCCAGGTTCTCGCGCATGAAGCGGTCACGCTGCACGAACTCGTCTTTCACCACCAGCTTGACCAGGCTGCCCACAATTGGCCAGCCCTCACGCGCGCCCTTGAGAAACACCCAGTGGTACATGCCCAGGGCCACCAGCATCAAGCCCAATGACAGTAGCAAGCCAGCCAACACCAGTTTGGTGCCGCTTAAATTGATGGGTCTGGATTTGGCCATCCAGGCATCCGTGATAATGATGTGCATGCTTCTATTCCCTAGCAAAACGCGCTTTGCCTACGCGCATTTTTGTAATGAGTTACGTCCCCATGTCCTCAGCCCGCTCTGCACCTGCCCGCTCCATACCTGCCAGCGCGAGCACCCTTGCGCGGGCCTACCCGCGTGCGGTGCAGCCCGCACAGGCCCTCACCGTACTGGAGGCCATGGACAAAGCCCCTGTCCTCGCACGCCTAGCAAGCCAGGCACTCCAATCGCAAAACTGGCTACGCAGCATTGCGTCTCTGATACCTGCCGCGCTGCACACTGGCTTACAGGCAGGCCCCATCGAAAACCAACAATGGTGCCTGCTAGCGTCCAACAGCGCGGTGGCCGCGAAACTGCGCCAACTCAGCCCGGCCCTCACCGCGCATCTGCGTGCGCAAGGGTGCGAGGTTACCGCCATTCGCATCAAAGTGCAAATGCGCCCCTCGCCCTCGCGCATATAGTTAAACCTACGCTGCGTAGTTTGGTTAGATTAAATGGTGCCGCTTGTCGGAATTGAACTGACGACCTACCGCTTACAAGGCGGTTGCTCTACCACTGAGCTAAAGCGGCGAAAGGGTCGATTTTAACTGCAATACGCCTACTTCACGCGCTTGAGAGCGGGCCGCGTGGGGCTGGGCGTTGTCGGTGGTGGTGGGCTGTCGTCGTTGCCTGCGTCATCACTGGTGGCTTTCACCAGTTGCACCACGCGTGGGGAAGCCACTTCGCCGGCATTGCCCGCTACACCCGCCATACTGGCTGCACCTGTCGCGCGTTTGGGGACGGCTTTGATTTTGGCTTCGCTGGCAACTGGCACGGGCATCGGCGCAGCCACTGGTTGGCCAGGCTGCGGCTGACCAAGCGCAGGCGTGGCCACCGAAGTGCCTTGCAAAAAGGGAAAAGACATGCCCTGGCCATTTTCGCGGGCGTAGATGGCAATCACATGGTTGATGGGCACCATGATCTGGCGCGCCGTGCCAGAAAACCGCGCCTTGAACTCAATGAATTCGTTGCCCAATTTCAGCGAGCTGGTGGCATCCATGCTGATGTTGAGCACGATCTCGTTGTTCTTCACATGCTCGCGCGGCACCTGCACGCTGTCGTCTACATAGGCGGCGATGTAGGGCGTGTAGCCGTTGTCAGTGCACCACTCGTACAGCGCACGCAGCAGGTACGGGCGGGTCGAGATGGGGGATGGGGTCAATGCAGAAACGCTCATGTCACCATGTTAGCGCATGGCGGGCCTGTAACAAACCCGTCCATGCACTCGCAGCACATTTTTACTTGCGCATGACTTTTTCAGAGGGCGTGAGCGCCTCGATGTAGGCCGGACGCGAGAAAATGCGCTCAGCATATTTGAGCAGTGGTGCGGCATTTTTAGACAGCTCAACACCGTAAAAATCCAGGCGCCAGAGCAGCGGTGCCAGGGCCACATCCAACATGGAGAAATTGTCACCCATGATGAACTTGTTTTTCAGGAACACCGGGGCCATTTGCGTCAGGCGGTCACGGATGTGGCTGCGGGCTTTTTCCAGCACTTTCTCGTTGCCTTTGTTGGCGCGATTTTCCAAAATCGAGACATTGGTAAACAGCTCTTTTTCAAAGTTCAGCAAGAACAGGCGCACACGGGCGCGGTCTACTGGGTCACCGGGCATCAGCTGGGGGTGGGGAAAGCGCTCGTCGATGTATTCGTTAATGATGTTGGACTCGTACAGAATCAGATCACGTTCGACCAGAATAGGCACCTGGCCGTAGGGGTTCATCACGTTGATGTCTTCGGGCTTGTTGTACAAGTCCACGTCACGGATTTCAAAATCCATGCCTTTTTCAAACAGCACAAAACGGCAGCGATGCGAGAAAGGGCAGGTGGTGCCCGAGTACAAAACCATCATGGTGTGCGTCCTTTTTTCAAACTTACTTAATATCGCGCCAGTAGGCAACATTCAAACGCCAGGCAATGAGGGCAAAGATACTCAAAAACAGCAGCACCCATACGCCAATCTGCACCCGGGTGTTCTGTGCGGGCTCGCCCATCCATTGCAGGTAGCTCACCAGGTCGCCCACGGCTTGGTCGTACTGCAAAGCATTCAGAGTGCCAGGTTTGGCGTTCTCCCAGCCTTTGAACACCGGTACGTCATGGCCATGCTCTTTTTTCACATCAAACAAGGGCTTGCGCTCACCTTGCAACTCCCACAGCGGGTTGGGCATGCCGATATTCGGATAGGCCAGATTGTTCCAGCCAGTGGGCTTGCTATCGTCACGGTAGTAGCTGCGCAGCAAGGTGTAAAGATAATCGCCACCCGTGCCCTTGGCGCCATTCGAGCGCGAACGGGCAATTACCGTCAAGTCGGGGGGCAGGCCACCAAACCATTCTTTGGCTTGCTTGGGGTCGATGGATGCCTTCATGGTGTCGCCCACCTTATCGGTGGAAAACAGCAGGTTGTCCTTGATCTGCTGCTCGGTCAAACCAATGTCTTTCAGACGGTTGTAGCGCATGTAGGCTGCGCTATGGCAGTTCAGGCAGTAGTTAACAAAAATCTTGGCCCCGTTTTGCAAGGCGGCCATATCGTTGGTTTTGTTGGGCGACTTGTCCCAGGCAATGCCTTCGCTGGCAGCGTGTGCAGGCAGTGCGGCAAATGCGAGAGCGGCAGCGGACAAAAGGGTAATGAGCAGTTTTTTCATGTGGTTCGCTCCCTCTAGTGTGCGGCAAATACTACGCGGTCAGGGACGGCTTTGGGCTCGCCCAAGGTGCTCCACCAAGGCATGAGCAGGAAAAAGCCAAAGTAAAACAAGGTACCAATCTGGCTCACCCGCTCGCCAATGGCGGACGTAGGTTGCACACCCAAATAACCCAAAATCAGGAAGTTGATGACAAAGGTGGCATAGAGGTACTTGTGCCAATCAGGACGGTAACGAATCGACTTGACGGGGCTGTTGTCCAGCCAAGGCAGAAAGAACAAAATCATGGTGGAAGCGCCCATCACCACCACACCCCAGAACTTGGCATCAATGGCCAGCATGGCGGCGACCACCACGACAGCGGCCACCACGGCGGCAGCTTTGAACACGGCAGCCAACTTGCTTTTAACAGCTACCAAAAGGGCAGCGCACAGCACACAGGCCATGAGCACATACATCATCTCGCCGGTGACAGCGCGCAGCATGGAGTAGTACGGCGTAAAGTACCACACAGGTGCAATATGCGCCGGGGTCTTCAAAGGATCAGCTGGAATGAAGTTGTTGTACTCCAGAAAGTAGCCACCCATCTCGGGGGCAAAGAACACAACCGCAGAGAACACCAGCAGGAACACGGACACCATGAAAATGTCATGCACAGTGTAGTAAGGATGGAAAGGAATGCCGTCCAGCGGGATGCCGGTCTTGGCATCTTTGGTCGCCTTGATTTCTACGCCGTCGGGGTTGTTGGAGCCCACTTCATGCAAGGCGATGATGTGCGCAGCCACCAGACCCAGCAGCACCAGGGGCACGGCGATGACGTGGAAAGCGAAGAAACGGTTGAGCGTAGCATCACCCACCACATAATCACCACGGATCAGCAATGCCAGATCGGGGCCTACAAAAGGAATAGCTGCGAACAGGTTCACAATCACCTGAGCACCCCAGTAGGACATCTGGCCCCAAGGCAGCAGGTAACCCATAAAGGCTTCAGCCATCAGGCACAAGAAAATACCGCAGCCAAACAACCAGATCAGCTCGCGCGGCTTTCTGTAACTGCCGTACACGAGACCACGGAACATGTGCAAATACACCACCACAAAAAATGCAGATGCCCCGGTGGAGTGCATATAGCGCACCAACCAGCCCCAAGGCACATCGCGCATGATGTACTCAACCGACTCAAAGGCTTTGGCGGCATCGGGTTTGTAATGCATGACCAAAAAGATACCGGTGACAATTTGGATGACCAGCACCAACAGGGCCAGCGAGCCAAAGATGTACCAAAAATTGAAGTTTTTCGGCGCGTAATATTCGCTCAAATGCTCTTTGTAGAGCTTGCTTGCGGGAAAGCGGTTGTCCACCCAGCTCAGCAGCTTTTCACCTGCGCTGGCGTTGGGGGAGATTTCGATCATGTCTGCCATTTTTAGTGCCTCAATATAAAACTACGGGTGGGACAGTGCCAGCGCTTTCGTGCCAGCCAGTTCCGCAGGTTTAGGCTTTTTTGTCTTCGCCAATGATGAGTTTGGTGTCGCTCACATACATATGGGGCGGCACTTCCAGGTTATCGGGGGCGGGCTTGTTTTTATACACGCGGCCTGCCATGTCGAAGGTGGAGCCATGGCAGGGGCAATAAAAGCCACCCGCCCAGTCGTCTGGCAATGAGGGCTGCGCGCCCATGGCAAATTTGTCTGACGGCGAGCAACCCAGGTGCGAGCAGATGCCCACACCGACAAAAATTTCGGGCTTGATCGAGCGCTGCTCGTTGCGCGTGCTGACCATGGGCGTGAGCTCGTCGGGCTTGCGCTTGGAGTCGGGGTCGGCTAACAGGCCGTTGACCTTACTCAAGGTGGCTAGTTGCTCGGGCGAGCGTTTGATGATCCACACTGGCTTGCCGCGCCATTCGACGGTCATTTTTTCGCCGACCTTGAGGGCCGAAATATCGACCTCTACAGCCGCACCAGCGGCTTTGGCCTTTTCGGAAGGGCTAAAGCTGCTGACAAAAGGCACTGCCACAAAACCGGCACCAATCAGACCAGCGCCGCCAGTCATGGCGATCATGTTACGTTTGCTTTTATCCACGTCACTCATGGAAATCCTCAATATATTCAGTTACCTAGGGACAACCCGCGATTGTAGCGGAGGGCGTGGGCGTATTTTGACGGAGGTGCAAACATTCGCACGATTAACAAGGGTTTTAGCGGTTTGGCGGGTTATTGCATTGCTACAAAAGTTGACACATCTCCGAAAATGGCGATACTGCGTGTTGGCGTAGCTTTGTCTAGGCTTACAAACTGAGTCCAGACAAAGAACCTTTTACCAATTTCCGTGTCACGCCAGCGGTGTAATAACAGGAGAAACCCTATGGGCATGATGCAAGAATTTAAAGATTTCGCTTTAAAAGGCAATGTGATGGATTTGGCCGTCGGTGTCATCATTGGTGCCGCTTTTGGCAAGATTGTGGATTCCTTGGTCAAAGACATCATCATGCCTATCGTCGGCTTGATATTTGGCAACGTGGATTTCTCCAATATGTTTATCACGTTGGGCAAAATTCCGGCGGACTTCAAAGGTTCTGCCACCTCATTTGCCGATCTGAGCAAAGCAGGTGTCAACGTGTTGGGTTACGGTAACTTCATTACCATCCTCGTCAACTTCCTGATTCTGGCTGCGGTGATCTTCATGCTGGTCAAGCAAATGAACAAGATGAAGAAGGCCGAGCCACCAGCGCCTCCTCCAGCCATCCCTGAAGATGTGCAGTTGCTGCGCCAGATCCGTGACAGTCTGAAAAAGTAATTTACCGCTTTGACCCAAGCTATCTTTACGGTAGCTTGCGCCGCATACTCCGTAAGGGCTATGCGGCTTTTTTATGCCTGCTACTGCTCTAAAAAGCTATAGTGCAATGCCTGCCAAGCGCTTGGCCTGGCGCACCGCCTCGATCAAACTGCTGGCATCGGCCACGCCTTGGCCTGCGATGTCAAAGGCCGTGCCGTGGTCCGGGCTGGTGCGCACCAGGGGTAGGCCCAGGGTGACGTTCACGCCCTTGTCCACGCCCAGGTATTTCACCGGAATCAGCCCCTGGTCGTGGTACATGGCCACCACCACATCGTATTTGGCAAACCCACGTGCCTGCATAAACACCGTGTCGGGCGGCAGCGCGCCGTGGGCATCGATACCTTCTGCACGGGCGGCAGCGATGGCGGGGTTAATCACCTCAATCTCCTCGCGGCCAAAC
>JAYVJV010000148.1:0-12478 GCA_043769005.1 Polaromonas sp.
CTCCAGCGAGGCCCCCGCCAACAGCGCGGCCGGCGTGGCGCCCAGCGCCTGCGTCAGCTTGCGTGAGCTGGCCTGGTTCAGGTCCGCGTCGAAGATCCAGACCTTCTGGCCGTCGGCAACGATCAGCTGCTGGAAGGGCTTGGTGTAGGAAAAGCGGAAGCGATTGGGCCGCGCGAATTCAAAGTCGCCGCTGCTGAGCTTCTTGCGCTTGCCGTCGGCCGACGTGACCGTCTGCGTGAAGGCGGCTTGGCCACTCTTCACGTCGCGCACGAATTCGCGCAGGGTGTCGACGGCATCGGCGCGGGCCACTGCGCAGGCCGCGAATAGGGCAAAGGCGATCACGGTGGTTTTCATTCTTCCCTTCTGGGCACGAGGATGTCGCGGTTGCCGCTGTGGCCCATGGCCGAGACGATGCCGCTCTGTTCCATTTGCTCTAGCAACCTGGCGGCGCGGTTGTAGCCGATGCGCAAATGCCGCTGTACCAGCGAAATCGACGCGCGGCGCTGCTGCAGCACGATGCCCACAGCTTGGTCGTACATCGGGTCGGCTTCACCGCCACCGGCGCCTGCACCACCGCCACCGGCGCCTTCGCCGCCCCCTTCAGCGTCCAGCGTGCCGCCTTCCAAAATGCCTTCGATGTAGTTGGGCGCGCCACGCGACTTCAAATAGTCCACCACACGGTGCACTTCATCGTCGCTGACAAACGCGCCGTGCACACGCACCGGCAGGCCGCTGCCGGAGGCCAAATACAGCATGTCGCCTTGGCCCAGCAGGGCCTCTGCACCCATCTGGTCCAGGATGGTGCGGCTGTCGATCTTGCTGCTGACTTGGAAGCTCAGCCGGGTGGGGATGTTGGCCTTGATGAGGCCGGTGATCACGTCCACGCTGGGCCGCTGCGTGGGCAGGATCAAGTGCATGCCCGAGGCGCGCGCTTTTTGCGCCAGCCGTGCAATCAGTTCTTCGATCTTTTTGCCCACCACCATCATCAGGTCGGCCAGCTCGTCGATCACCACCACCACATGCGGCAAACGTTCCAGCGGCTCGGGCGCGTCTGGCGTCAGGCTGAACGGGTTGGGCAGATGCTCGCCTCGGTCGGCCGCATCCTGGATTTTTTTGTTGTAGCCCGACAGGTTGCGCACGCCCAGCTTGGACATGAATTTGTAGCGCCGGTCCATCTCGCCAACACACCAGGTCAGCGCGTTGGCGGCCTGTTTCATGTCTGTCACCACCGGCGCCAGCAAATGCGGAATGCCTTCGTAGACCGACATTTCAAGCATCTTGGGGTCGATCATCAGGATGCGTACATCGCGCGCCTCGGCTTTGTACAGCAGGCTGAGTATCATCGCGTTGATACCCACCGATTTACCCGAGCCGGTGGTGCCCGCTACCAGTACGTGTGGCATCTTGGCCAGGTCGGCCACAATGGGAGCGCCCATGATGTCTTTACCCAAGCCCATGGTCAGCAAAGACTTGCCGTCGTTGTACACCTGTGAGCCCAGAATTTCGCTGAGCTTGATGCTTTGGCGCTTGGCGTTGGGCAACTCAAGCGCCATATAGTTTTTACCGGGAATGGTCTCCACCACGCGGATCGACACCAAGGACAGCGAGCGCGCCAAATCGCGCGCCAAGCCCACCACTTGCGAGCCCTTGACACCGGTGGCGGGCTCAATCTCGTAGCGCGTGATGACCGGGCCGGGCAGGGCGGCGACTACGCGCACTTCGACACCAAAGTCTTTGAGCTTTTTCTCAATCATCCGGCTGGTCATCTCCAGCGTTTCGGGGGCGACAGTCTCCTGGCGCAACTGCGCGCCGTCCAGCAAATCGACCTGTGGCAGTTTGCTGTCAGGCATTTCACTGAACAGGGGTTTTTGGCGCTCTTTGGCCACGCGGACGCTTTTGGGAACATCTACCAGCATGTCGCCCAAGGTGGGCTCTACCATGCTGCGCTCGGCCATATTGCGCTCGGTAGTGGGCAGTATGTAGGGCGAAGGGTGCAGCTCTTCGCTCTCAGCGCGCTCTACGCTCACCACTTCTTCGCGCTCGCGCGCCGCCTGGCTGCCCATGGCCATGTCTTGGGCTACCTCGCGCTTTTCGCGGCGACGTTCCCACAAGTTCCAGAGCCACGCGCCCAGCCCATCGGCGCAGCGCGCCCAAGAAAAACCAAAGGCCCAAGCCGCCCCGACGATGACGCTGGCGATGCTGACCAGACCCGATCCTGTAAAACCAATCCATTTCACCGCCGCGCTGCCTAGCCAATAGCCCAGCACGCCCCCGGAATGGCCGGGCAGGCGCGGTTCAAAGCGGTACAGGCGCGACCATTCCAACATGCAACTGGCCATCAGCAAAAGCAACAAGCCCATCCAAAACAAGGCGCGCGGGTGCCGTTTGACAAAAGAGGCCTCTGGCGCGTGCGCATCTGTGGTTGATGTTTGGCTGCTACCCGAGCGCAACCACCTGCGTAGTGAAGCTATCCATACAACAGTGGCCGCCAGCACCGCCCACCACACCGAATAGCCCAAAGCGTAAAAGCTGCCATCGGCCAGCAAAGCACCTAAGCGGCCGGCCCAGTTGCGCACCACGCCAGGTGCGCCCGAACCCGAGGTGGACCACGCGGGATCTACGTGAGTATGGGTTAACAGCGCAATCAGCCAGTAAGCTAGCGCTACAACACCGATGAGCAGTCCCAGCTCATGGGAAAACTTGCGCCCTTGTGGGGTGGCGCGTCGCACCGTGCTGCGGGATTGGAGGGTATCTAAGGAATAAGTCATCGCTAGGCGCGAGCTTACCCTATCTGTTGCAGCAACTTGTGCATGCTGCGCAGTCCTGGAGGATGCGTTTTATCCTAAAGCGCTCAAGCGCTCTTTGATCAACACCGAGTTGTTATCCAGTGTCTCTATATAGCCACGCTCTTCCAGGTCTTTCATGACGCGGCTGACCATTTCGCGCGAGGCCCCCACCATTTTGGCCAAGTCCTGGCGGGAGACTTTGTCGCGGATGATGACCTGTCCTTGGGCATCAGTTTCAGCCGCTTCAATCAAGGCGCGGGCCACGCGACCATACACGTCCATCAGGGCCAGAGATTCGATCTTACGGTCGGCATGGCGCAGGCGTTGTACCAAGCCTTTCATGACGGCATAGGCCATAGAGGTGTTCTCTGGCAGGCAGCGGGCAAATTCGACCCGACCCAACATGAGTACATCCGTCTGTATTTCAGCGCGCACCGAGGCTGAGTGCGGCTCGTTGTCGATCAGGCTCATCTCACCTATGTAGTCCCCGGGACTTAAATTAGCCAAAATCACCTCGCGGCCTCGCGAGTCGGTAGTGAGCACGCGTGCGCGTCCCGTTAAAATGATGAAAAGAGCGTTGGTTTTTTTGCCTTGCTCAACTACCAACTCGCCGCGTTTGAAACGACGCTTGATGACGGCATCCGCCACAGCTTCAGCTTGTGTGGGGGTAAGCATGGAAAATAAAGGTACCCTGCGAATCAGCTCTAAGTTCGATAACATCGACATGAAAATACCTTTAACGATTTGAATAATTACCGGCCAAACAGTGCATCACTTACAAGTGAAACCAAGTTTCGCCACTATATTGACCTTTGAAACCAATAAGCTATTGATAATGCAGCTATAAACGCCAACTGTACAACAGTTGTCGTTAATTTCCAACAGCATTTCCCCGAAAAGTTCAACCATGAAACATTCAAAAGTACTCATTTTGGGCTCCGGCCCCGCCGGATATTCAGCTGCAGTCTATGCCGCCCGTGCGAACCTGAGCCCGGTGCTGGTCACCGGCATTGCCCAGGGTGGTCAATTGATGACCACCACCGACGTGGACAACTGGCCTGCCGATGCCAAGGGCGTGCAAGGCCCCGAGCTGATGCAGCGCTTTCAAGAGCATGCCGAGCGCTTCAAGACTGAAATCTTGTTTGACCATATCAACAAGGTCGATTTCTCAAAACGCCCATTTACCTTGACCGGCGACAACGGGCAGTACACCTGCGACGCGCTGATAGTCGCGACGGGCGCGTCAGCCAAATATCTGGGCCTACCCTCGGAAGAGGCTTTCATGGGAAAGGGCGTGTCGGGCTGCGCGACCTGTGATGGTTTTTTCTATCGCGGTGAAATTTGCTGTGTGGTCGGGGGCGGCAACACGGCGGTGGAAGAGGCCTTGTACCTGTCTAACATTGCCAGCAAAGTGTATTTGGTGCACCGGCGCGACAAGTTCAAGGCGGAGCCGATTTTGGTGGACAAAGTCATGGCCAAAGTGACCGAAGGCAAGATTGTGCTCAAGGTGTTTAACACGTTGGAGGAGGTGCTGGGCGATGCCACCGGAGTGACGGGTGTACGCCTGAAAAGCACGCAAACCGGCAAAACAGAAAACATCACGCTCAAGGGCTGCTTTATCGCTATCGGTCATTCGCCCAATACCGACATCTTCAAAGGCCAGCTAGAGATGAAAGACGGCTACATCGTCACCAAATCAGGCAACCAGGGCATGGCCACCATGACCAGCGTGCCCGGCGTGTTTGCAGCGGGTGATGTGCAAGACCATGTGTACCGCCAAGCCATTACCAGTGCTGGCACGGGCTGTATGGCGGCCTTGGATGCGCAACGCTTTTTGGAGCAAAACACGGCTTAAAAGAGCGTTTTGATCGCGAACTGGCAGAGGCGGAGCGCCAGGAGGGCACTTCGGGCTATAATAGAAGGCTTCCCAGAAAATGGGAACCGCCTTGTTTTCGCTTAACTGCGAAAACAAGGCTAGACCGCTTGCAGGTGTTGCTACGCGACACTTGGCAGTGCGAGGTGCGGCGAAAGCCGTTAATTTTGACTTGAGGAGTGCTCTGTAATGGCACGCGTCTGTGAAGTAACGGGTAAAAAACCCATGGTGGGCAACAATGTGTCCCACGCCAACAATAAAACCAAGCGTCGGTTTATGCCTAACCTGCAGTACCGCCGCTTTTTCGTCGAAAGCGAAAACCGCTGGGTGCGCATGCGCATTACCAACGCGGCATTGCGTTTGATCGACAAAAACGGCATTGATTCCGTGCTCGCAGACATGCGCGCTCGTGGCCAAGCTTAATTCGTAGGAGAAAAATCATGGCAAAAGGCGGACGCGAAAAAATCAAACTGGAATCCACGGCAGGTACCGGTCATTTCTACACCACAACAAAAAACAAGAAAACCATGCCCGAGAAAATGCTGATCAGCAAGTTTGATCCCAAAGCTCGCAAGCATGTGGACTACAAGGAAGTGAAGCTGAAGTAAATTTCTGGCTCTACATCCCGAAAAACCGCCCATCAGGGCGGTTTTTTTATGGCCAAGCGGGTTTTAAATAGGCTGGCGGCAACGATTGCCGCTCGGTGCGTAGTATTCACATACCGATAAACGCTATTATTTTTATAGCACTTTGCGCAATACGGATGAGCGCAAATGACGATTTCAATGGTATTTTTCCTGTTTGGCATCACCAAACACCTCATCGGGCGGCGGCACCGCACTGGGAACGCGAAACGACTCGCTGGCCCATGCGCCAAGATCGTGGTCTTTGCAGCGCTCACAACAAAAAGGTCGCCAACGGTTGCTGGGGGCAAATATGCTGTCACCTTTGCAACTGGGGCAGGTGACGATAGGGGCGGATGGTTTGAGCGGTGGCGTAGCTGTCATCATCGCAGGCCTTCAGGCGCATAAAGTGAGCTCAAAACTGGCATCTTCGCTGCTGACTATGGGCAGTTTGTCTTCACTGGCTTCTCTGAGCAAGCGTACCGACACCATCAGGCGATTGCCACTGATTTCGGGAATCAAACCCATGGCAGGGTCAATGCGCAGACGCAACAGCTGAAAGCTGCGGCCTTGTGGCAGGGTTTGCTGAAACTGGCCGGCATTGGCCATGACTTTTTGTGCAGAACCAGAATCACGCAAAAGCTTGAGTAGCAGGCTCACGCATTGCGCCAGGGGCCACAGCGTGGAAGCCCAGCGGCTGAGATCCGTCCTGCGCTGCTCCACACTCTGGTGCTGCCAATGAAAGTAGGCCGGCAGGTCAAACTCGCAGGTACCAGCTGGAATACCAATGCGGCTGCGTAGGCTGACGATCCACTCGTTTTCATTGAGTGAGTTGCCGACTTTTCCAGCTTGACCGTTCAACGCTGAAAAGGCCTGCTCTAGTTGGCCGATCACCTCGTCCAGCGCCGTCTCGGCAATTGCAGGGTTGCCACGGTAGCCATTGAATTGTTGTTTGTGTTTTTCCAGATCTTTGAGCAACTCGGATTTGAGGTCAGAGCGGGCACCGACTTCGATGATTTCAAACACCGTGGCCAGTGCGAAATGATGGTCCAGTGCCGATTCACGCGCAAGCAAAATACCCAAGCGCTCAAACAGGTGTTCAAGCCGCAGGTAGGTGCGTGTGCGTTCGTTAAAGGGGTATTCGTAAACTATCACAGAGCTTGGCTTTCTTCAGGCGTGATCATAGCCCGAAGCGGTGCGCACAATCACGCACTTTCAATTCTAATTGAGGGATCGTGATGGCTTCATTGAAGATCACGAGATCAGCAGCACAAAGGCGCAGTGTACGGGGCGCTTGGGTACGGATCACCTGCTCCGTTTGTTGGTGCGTCCAACCGCTACGCTGCATGACGCGTTGGATTTGTGCTTCAGCACTGCAGTCCACCACCAGGATCAGATCAAGCTGGGGTCGCCAGCGTGACGACTCCACCAGGAGGGGGATGTCCAAGACCAGTAAAGGGCTGGCAACCGATAGGGCAAGTTGTGTGAGCCGTTGGATTTCCTGGGATACGAGTGGGTGAATAATCGCTTCCAGTTTTTTTTTGGCAGCCGGATCGCTAAGTACCAAGGCGCGCATCGCATCGCGGTTCAAGCTGCCGTCCGTTGCAACCAACGCTGCGCCAAATTCACGCGCAATGGCTGGCATGGCAGTGCCCGAAGCCGCCGTGGTTTGCCGTGAGGCAGCATCTGCATCAATCAGAGTGGCACCCAACTGCGACAGTATGGCTGCTACCGTACTTTTACCGCTGCCAATACCGCCTGTTAAACCCAGTTTAATCGTCATGGAGCAGGCTGGCAGCGTAAAGATAAGCTCGGAGGAGGGATTTGCAGTTCACTACAAACCGATAGCGCGCAAGATAGTTTGTGGTCCAAAAATCAAGGCGGTTAATCCAGCAACAGCTAAAAATGGGCCAAAAGGTATGTAGCCTCCTTCGCGCAAACCGCTGGAAAACTTCATAGCTAAACCCACGATGGCACCAATGACCGAGGCCATCAAAATAATGGGCACCAGGGCTTGCCAGCCAAACCAGGCGCCAAGAGCAGCAAACAGCTTGAAGTCGCCGTAGCCCATTCCCTCTTTGCCGGTAATGAGCTTGAAGGCCCAGTACACCGTCCAGAGCGACAGATAGCCCGCGACGGCTCCCCATAAGGCATCGGGCAAAGTAATACCCGGATTCCATTTCAAAGCGGTTACCACCAATCCTAGCCAGATCAGAGGGAAAGTTATATCGTCCGGTAGTAAAGTGGTGTCCCAGTCAATACCGGCCAGTGCAACAATCAGGGCGCAAAACGCACACCAGACCAGGGTGGTCATGCTCCATCCCCAGCGCGTTGCACAAAATAAAAACAATAACCCAGTTACCAACTCGACTGCAGGGTAACGTAGCCCAATCGGTGCGCTACAGGCAGAGCATTTGCCGCGCAAGACGACATAACTGATGATCGGAATATTTTCGTACCATGCAATGGCATGGCCACATTGCCCACAGCGTGAACGAGGCACCATCAGATTGAAAACGGGTGTTGCAGGCTGCTCTTCGAGACCACTGAGTTGGGCGCACTCAGCGGCCCATTGCGCTTCGAGCATTTTAGGCATGCGGTGAATCACCACATTGAGAAAGCTACCCACTAAAAAGCCGAGCAGGCCAATCAGAGCGACCTGTATCCAAGCTGTCTCCAGCATCAAACCACCTGACCGAGTTTGAAGATGGGTAAGTACATCGACACCACTATGCCGCCGATCAGACCGCCCAAAATCACAATGATGATAGGCTCCATCAGGCTGGACAAGCCTGCCACCATTTCGTCAACCTCAGCTTCGTAAAAATCGGCAGCTTTACCTAGCATGTGATCCACAGAGCCTGATTCTTCACCAATCGCACACATTTGAATGACCATGGAGGGAAAGAGATTCACACCCGACATGGCCGCAGTTAATGAGGTTCCCGTGGATACCTCTTGCTGGATTTTGACCGTGGCATCAGCATACAAGGAGTTACCAGATGCACCCCCAACCGAATCCAATGCCTCCACCAATGGCACGCCAGCAGCGAACATGGTGGATAACGTACGCGTCCAACGAGCGATACAAGATTTTTCAATCAGAGCACCAAAAATAGGAATTTTCAGGAGTACTCGGTCCATGATTTTTTGCATTTTCTCATTGCGCTTCCACGCTTGCATGAAAAAATAAATACCGCCACCCAGTCCTCCAAAAATCAACCACCACCATTTCACAAATACTTCGCTGACGGCCATCACAAACAGGGTAGGTGCTGGCAACTCGGCTCCAAAAGAGGTGAACACCTGTTTGAATGCAGGGATCACAAAAATCATAATCACCGCAACTACCACAAAAGCCACAATAATCACCGAAGTCGGGTACATCAAAGCCGACTTGATCTTGGATTTGATGGCTTCGGTTTTTTCCATGTAGACGGCCAGGCGATCCAGCAAGGCTTCCAAAATACCGGCTTGTTCGCCCGCCTCCACCAAATTGCAGTAGAGGTTGTCAAAATACATGGGGTGTTTACGGAATGCCGAAGATAAGGATGTGCCAGTTTCTACATCGACTCGCACATCATTGAGCAGTTTTGTGACGCTGGGGTTGGTATTGCCACGACCCACGATATCAAACGATTGCAACAGAGGCACGCCGGCCTTCATCATGGTCGCAAGTTGGCGGGTGAATAGGGCAATATCTTTCGGTTTAATGGATTTGCCTGAGCGTGTACGGCGCTTTTTTATTTTGGTAGCCAGCACGCCTTGGCGACGCAACGCAGCTTGCACCTGGTTTTCGCCTACGGCGCGCTGTTCGCCACGTACTATCTTGCCGTTACGGTCTTTACCTTCCCATTCAAAGACAAACTCCTTGATGTCGGATTTTTTAGTTGCCATACAGTTCTCGCGTGATGTGGCAAATCGTCCTCAAACGGATTTGCGCTTATCCATAAGTTTATTGATTCGTAACAGCCAATACTTCTTCGAGAGAAGTCATTCCCATTTTGACCTTGCTCAGACCCGATTGGCGCAAGCTGCGCACACCTTCCGCTTCGGACAGCTTAGCGATCTCCAGCGCGCTTGAATCCGATAAAATCAAACGTTGCATATCCTCAGTAATTGGCATGACTTGGTAGATACCTACGCGACCCTTGTATCCGTTGTTGCATGCGCTGCAACCCACGGGTCTAAAGGGTGTCCAACTACCATCGACATCTTCCTCTTTGAAGCCAGCCTCAATAAGGTTTTCGAACGGGATATCAGTAGGCGCTTTGCAACTGGGACACAATTTGCGAGCCAGGCGTTGCGCGGTGATCAAAATGACACTGGACGCAATATTGAAAGGCGCAATGCCCATATTGCGCATACGTGTCAGTGTAGTGGGCGCATCGTTCGTGTGTAAAGTGCTAAGCACCATGTGACCTGTTTGCGCAGCTTTGATGGCTATGTCGGCAGTTTCCAAATCGCGAATTTCTCCGACCATGATGACATCGGGATCTTGGCGCAGGAAAGATTTCAAAGCAACTGCAAAAGTCAGACCGGCTTTATCATTGACGTTAACCTGGTTAACACCTGGCAGGTTAATCTCGCACGGATCCTCTGCGGTCGATATATTGACCCCCGGTTTGTTGAGAATGTTCAAGCAAGTGTACAAAGAAACCGTTTTTCCAGACCCCGTAGGCCCTGTGACCAGCACCATGCCATAAGGACGCTCTACAGCCGAGAGCAGGCGGTCTTTTTCGATTTTTTCATAGCCCAACGCATCAATACCCAGCTTCGCGCTGGAGGGATCCAAAATACGGATCACAATTTTCTCGCCAAACATGGTGGGCAGTGTACTGACTCGGAAATCAATGACCCGGTCACGCCCCATTTTCATCTTCATGCGGCCATCTTGGGGAACTCGTTTCTCAGAGATATCCATTTTGGAAATCACTTTGATACGAGATGCCAATTTGTCTTTGATCACGACCGGAGGGGCGGATATTTCACGTAACTCGCCGTCAATCCGAAAGCGCACACGGTAATTGTGCTCATAGGGCTCAAAATGTAAATCAGAGGCACGCATATTGAATGCATCGATGAGCATTTTTTGCAGAAACTTGACAACCGGCGCATCCTCTACGTCAGTGACTGCCTCGTCCTCGTTATCCTCAGGGGCGACTTCCATGCCCGTTAAATCAAATTCAAAATTCTCACTTACAATGCTATCCAGGGCGTCATTGGCACTGGTAGAGGTGGCATCCACCAGCTTGGAGAGTTTGTCGTACTCGGCAATGACCCAATCGGTGCCCATTTGGGTCGAGAATTTGATTTTTTCTGCACCCACTTGATCTGATGGATCAGCGGTCGCGACGATCAGGCGGTTGTTTCGCTTGCTCAATACCACTACCCGCAGGCTTTGGCATAGTTTGGGATCGAGCAGGCCTTTGGGCAGTCGCAATGTATCAATCGCGTCGATATCAAGTAACGGTGCCGAGAAGGCCACCGACATGGTATGCGCCAGATCAAATGCGGACACTGTTCCCGAGCCAGTTAACTCGGCAATGAAGCTGGTACGGTTTGCCTGGGATTTTTTATAAATCTTCTCAGCGGTCTTCTGTTCTAATTTGCCAGCCATGACGAGGGCGCGTCCTAGCCCTGGCAAGGCCACCAAAGGTACTTGTGCAGCACCGGGGTTTGAAAGGATATCTACAGCAGCCATGCGTTCAGTTTAACGTGAGTCATAAATAATATTAAGCATAGGATACAGTATGCCATTAACTTGTACCCAGAAATGACACAATTTCTAGTCTGGTCGGGGTGAGAGGCTTCGAACCTCAGGCCTCTGCGTCCCGAACGTAGCGCTCTACCAGGCTAAGCTACACCCCGCAGCGAAAGCGCCAGACATGGTGATCCTAAATCCGGCGCTCTACCAGCTGAGCGGCTAATTGTAGCAAAGCAGACTTAAAAAAGTTGTGTGGCAGCAACGCCAGAGCATCTATGGCACGCTGTGCCTCTGCGGCCGCGGCTTTTCGGGTGGCATCCAGGCTGCCGGTGCTGCGTACAATCTCCACAACCTGGCTGAGTTGGTCCAGGCCACCTGACTCGATGGCTTGTCGAATAATGAGTGCCTGGGCGGCTGGCGCGCGCTGCATGGCAATGATCAAGGGTAAGGTGGTTTTACCCTCGCGCAAGTCATCGCCCAGGTTTTTACCCATTTCGGTGCTATTACCGTCGTAGTCCAGTACATCGTCAATCACCTGAAACGCCGTCCCCAACGCCTGCCCATAGGTGGCGCAGGCCGTCTCGGTGGCGGCATCGCAACCTGCCAGCACAGCGGCCAAGCGGGCGCTGGCTTCAAATAATTTGGCGGTTTTGGAGCGGATCACCTGCAAATACCCGGCTTCGCTCAGCGATGCATCGTGCATATTCATCAGTTGCTGCACCTCGCCCTCGGCGATCACATTGGTCGCATCGGCCAAAATCTCCATTACCCGCATTTGCCCGCCTTCCACCATCATCTGGAAAGCGCGGGAGTATAAAAAATCACCTACCAACACGCTGGCCGGGTTGCCAAACATTTCATTGGCGGTAGAGCGGCCGCGCCGCAGGGTGGATTCGTCCACCACATCGTCATGCAGCAGGGTAGCGGTATGGATAAACTCCACCACGGCCGCTAGGTTAAAACGCGCTGCCTGGTTGTAGCCTAAGGCACCGCACATCAGCAGCAGCAAGGCGGGCCGCAGACGCTTGCCTCCCGCCGCAATGATGTAACGCGACACTTGCCCGACCAGAGGCACCCCCGTGTCCAGCCTGGCCGCTATCACTTTGTCTACCTCCAGCATGTCGTTGGCGGTCAGTTCCAGGGCGGCGGTGGTAGTGCTGGAGGAGGCGGACAAAGGGGTAACGATCTAAAAGGAGGAAGTGGGACCCTATGCGGGGGATACAAGTTGATTATAAGAAGTAGGAAGACGGGCCATAACCGCTGGTGAATGAAGGCTAGCTGCCATCAGCAGTGGATGGTGGGGTGATCAGTGCAAGGCTTGAGTTTGTCAGTAATCACTGACCATGCTATAATCAAAGGCTCTGTGGAAATCCGTCCGCAGACACTCATATAGACAAATTCTAAGAGGTTCTTATGTACGCGGTCATAAAAACCGGTGGCAAACAATATAAAGTTGCTACTGGTGAAAAATTTAAAGTAGAACAGATCG
>JAYVJV010000149.1:0-7516 GCA_043769005.1 Polaromonas sp.
CGCTGCCGCCGATGTCAACGCGTGACACTTGTGGCTCAAGGATGCCGTCGGGGAGATCGCTGCGGATATTTGCCACGGCGTCACGGACATCGTTGACGGCGTCCGACAGCGGTTTTTCAAGCACAAACTCCACCGTGATGCTGACCGAGCCGTCCAGCACATTGGTGTAGATGTTTTTCACGCCCTGCAGCGAGGCCACCGAGTCCTCTATCTTGCGGGCGACTTCGGTTTCAAGCTGCGCCGGGGCCGCGCCCGACAGCTCGGCGCTGACGGTGACGATGGGCAGTTCAATGTCCGGAAAAGCCTGCACCGCGCTGGCACGGTAAGCCATCAGCCCGGCCAGCGTCAGCAGCACAAACCGCATGATGGCCGGAATCGGGTTTTTGATCGAAAGCGAGGAGAAGTTCATGACTGCTCCTTATTTAATAGCTGGTTGCGTACGTAAATAGGGCTTTCCAGGTACTTTTACATCTAAATTTGAGTCCTTTTCAGCGACTTTAAGAACCAAATCGCCATCATTGAGAAAGCCCGCACCACTGTTGACCAGCTCTGCATCCGCCTTGATACCCGATATGATCTCAACCCGGTCGCCCAGCCGCCTGCCGGTTTGCACCTTGACCTGGCTGACATGGCTGTCCGGAGTCAATGCAAACACGTAGCTGAAACCATCCCGGACCACCACCGACTGTTGTGCAATAGTCAGGGCATTTGAAGCTCCCAAATCGAACTCGCCTTTGGCAAACATACCCGCTTTGATGCCCGCGCTGTACGGCAGGTCGACATACACCAGGGCGTTGCGCGTCACCGGGTCTACCGTGGGGGCAATCACCCGCACCTTGCCCTGCACCTGCGCGCCGCTGGCGGCAGTGACCATGGCCACCTGGCCGGGCTTGATGCGCGCCACCTCGCTGCTGGTGACCTCGGCGCGCCACTCCAGGCGGCCCTGGCGAATCATGCGAAACAGCTCGCTGCCTGCGCCTACCACCGCGCCTACGGTGGCGCTGCGGGCCGAGATGATGCCGTTGTCGGGCGCGGTGAGCTGGCCGTTTTTCAGGCGCACCTGCGCCGCCGACAGCAGGGCGCGGGCAGCCTCTACCCGTGCGTTGGCGGTTTGCTCTGCGGTGGTGAATTGGTTGATCTGCTGGGCGCTGATGGCACCGGTGTCTTGCAGGCTGCGGGCGCGCTGGGCATTGGCCGCCGCCTCTGCCGCGTTGGCCTGCGCCTCGGCCAGGCTGGCCTGCACTTGCAGCACATCGGCGCGGGCTGCGTCTACGCTAAAGGTAGCCAGCACCTGGCCGCGTTTGACCATATCACCCACGTTCACACGCACCTCCAACAGTTTGAGGCCATTGACCTCGGCCCCAATGCTGGCCTCTTGCCAGGCGGCCACGTTGCCGTTGGCAGAGAGCTGCAAACCTAAAGCGCTGTTGCTGGGGCTGACGGCGGCGACCGTGAGAGCGGCTTTGGGGGCCGAGGCAGCAGGCATCGGTTTTTTGGCCTCCTGGGCCCATGTATTGGAATGAAATATGCCTGTAGTCCAGACAAATAAGGCGTAAGCAGCTATTAATTTATGAGCAAATGTGGGGAGGTGGTGTGCGGTAGTCATACGGTACGGGATGTTGTGGGTGGTGCGGCGCAGCGTGCGCTGAGCGTTCAAGGTTTAGCGGCCGCGCTATGGGGCACGCCGTGGCCCCACGCCGTGCCTTGCGCCTGCATAGGTAAGGGGCTTTGCGCCGTCCAGCCGCCGCCTGCGGCGCGGTACAGCGCCACCCAAGCGGCAATGCGGTCGCGCTCTAGCCCCAGCAGGCTTTGCTGGGCCTGCAGCGCGGTGCGGCGGGCATCCTCCAGCTCGACCAGGCTGCCCAGGCCTGCGCTGTGGCGCGCCTGCGCGGCGGCCAGCGCGGCCTGGTAGCCAGCGGCTGCGGCCTGGGCATCGCCGCGCCGCTGGGCGCTGCCGTCCAGGTTGACCAAGGCTTCTTCTACCTCGCGCACCGCGTGGCGCGCCTTGCTGCGCAGGGCCAGCACGGCATCGTCATAGGTCGCCAGCGCGGCCTGGGTGTTGGCAGCGTTACGGCCACCGTCCAAAATGGGCAGGGTGAGCGCAATCGGGCCGAGCGACCAGGTTAGCCCGTCACTGGTAAAACCAGCTTGGCGCACGCTGCCCAGGCCGATATTGCCATTCAAACTGAGCATGGGCATGCGCCGTGCATCGGCGGCGCGTGCGTCCAACAAGGCGGCATGCACAGCACGCTGGGCAGAGACGATGTCGGGGCGCTGCTGCAACACATCGGCTGGAATAGACGCTATATTAAACATAGCTGTTTGCGCACGTATTTGTTGGGATACAGTCTGATTTGCCTGCAATTTACGGCGCAAATCTGGTTCTGCCCAGCCGCTGAGTGCCACCAGGCTTTTAACAGCCAGGTCACAACTGGCCTGCACGGCGCGCACGCCGCTGGCAGCGTCTGCGGCGCTGGCGCGGGCCAACGCGGCGTTGGCTGGTGCGGTAAAGCCCGCTTGGGCGCTCAGTGCTACCAGGCGCGCCGTCTCAGCGCGTGAGGCGGCATCGCTTTGGCTCAGTTGCACACTGCTCTCGCAGTGGCGCAGGCTAAAGTAGGTGGCGGCCGTCTCGCTGGCCACAGCCACGCGGGCCTCGTGCCAGCCCAGTTGCGCGCCGTCCAGCCGCGCCTGCGCTGCACTGCTGGCCGCGCGGTTGCCGCCAAACAAATCCAGCTCCCAGGCTGCTTGCACGCCCACGCCCAAGCTGGTAGCAGCGGGTAGGCCGGGCGACTGTGCACTGCGGCCAGCCTGCGCGCTGGCATTCACACTGGGTGCCAGCGTGACCTGCGCGCCCACCAGCGCCGCGCGTGCCTGTGCAATGCGGCTGCGGGCGCTGCTCAAACTAGCGCTCTCGTTTTGCGCGGCATCCATCAGCTCTACCAGCGCGGCATCACTCCACTGCGCCCACCAGTTGGCCAGTGTGGTGGTGCTGCCGCCATGGGGCAAGGGGGCCTGCCAAGCGGGTGGGGCCACGGGCGTGCTGGCCACTTGCACGGCCTGCGCACTGGGCATGGGGGTGGGCACCAGCAGTTTGCTGGCGCAGCCGGACAGCACGGTGACGGCAAGGGCCACGCCTGCCCGGGCTGCATAACGGCTTGCAGACTGCAGCGCCTGGGGCTGCGGCACGAGTGCTGAAGGGGCCAGGGCGGCGCAGCCGCGAGGGTGCAAAAACGCATTCATTTGTGCAAGGGGTGCGTGAAGTACGGGCAGTAGATGAGGCGCATACGGTACGTACGGTACTTGAGATACATGGGGTACATGGGGCATGGCTGGCCTCTCATTCATAGGCGGCCGCCCGGCGGCGCGCGCCTTCGGCATCAATCATGGCGCGGGCATACATCACCAAGCGCTGGCGCATGGTGTCCAGCGCCTTGGCACCGGTCACCAAGCGCGGGTGCAGTTGCAGGTTTAAATCGCGGCCCACATACATGTGCACGCCCAGCGCCACGATGGAGATGGCCAGGCGCTTGATATCGTCGTCGCCTTTTTTAACCGCGTAGTGTCGGCACAGCAGCGTCACCAGGGCCTGGTGGTAGGGCTTGATGCCATGGGTAATCTCCTGCTCCCACAGCCCCGTGGGCTCCACCATCTCGCGCATATGCAGGCGGATGCACTGCTGCACCTGCACGTTTTGTTTCAACGGCTCGATAAACCCCCCGTACAGGCCCTGCAAGGCATCTTCCAGCGACAAATCTGCACCCGCAAACAGGGCAATATCGTCCTTGGCAGTGCCCATGGGCTCGGTATAGGCAGCGCGGTACAGCCCGGCTTTGTCGCCAAAATAGTAGCTGATGGCAGCAATATTGACCCCCGCCAGGGTAGCAATGCTGCGGGTGGAGGTTTTGGCAAAACCATGCTCGGCAAAGCATTGCACGGCAGCGTGCAGCAGGCGCTGGCGCGACTCTTCGCCGTCGATTCTGGTTGTAGGCATGGCCGTTACTATAGCTAACTGAATCAATCGTTTGATTTAACATGGCGTAAAGCCATGTAAACTGGCGGGCTTTTGGTCTGTTGGCTTGTATCGGCGTGGCAACGCACGCTGCAATGCAACGCAATCGAACCCAGCGCAACGCAACGCGCACAGGTGCGCTGGTGCTGGCCAGCCTGACCCTGCAAAGCACCAAGGTTATGCAACTACCGCTTGAGTGCCGACCAAGCGGCGTAGTCTGTGGGGTAGACCTCTTTGTAGCGCGCCAGATGGAACATGGCAATGTCGTCCTGGTGCAGCATGGTGGCCGACTCGATCAGCGCTTCGATGACTCGGGGTTCGGGCGAAAAATGAATCATATCCAACGCCAAGGCCAGCACGCGTGGCGCACTCTCCCGCGTGACAGGCGTAATCACCAGCTCTGCAAATCGCGCATGATTCTGAAACAGCCAGCTCTTTTGCGCATGCTCCAAAGCGTTATCGCGGTACCTAGCACTGCGCTCTTCAAATGGCAGGTAGATTTGGCTGATGCGGTGGTAGTCAAAAGCAGCGTAGGCGGTAAATACCAAGATGGTAACAGCTATGTATTTAATAGCTGCTTGCGCTGTTATTGATTGGCTTGGAGGCCTATTTGACTGCAAATCAAGGGTTGATTTTGCATCCTGAGTTGCAGTGACAGGTGCCGCTCTATCGGCTGGTGCATCGGTTGCCCGCGCACGCGATGGGCGCGGCGATAGCAACAACCCGATACACAGCCCCAACGTAATGACAAACGGCCCGTACCACAGCGGATACTCCACCATGCTGTGCACGCCAATCAGCATCAGCACGCCCCAGGCCAGTTGCCGCGCAGGGTTCGTCTCGCGCCATGGCCCGTTACGCACGATCCACCACAGCACCGCACCGCAAAACGCCAACGCAAACGGCACCCCCAGCTCCACCGCCAGATGCAGCGGCAGGTTGTGCGCGTTGTCCAACAACTCGGTAAAACGCGTATCAAAATGCGTGCTGTAGTGCGCATACGCCAGCTCCCGCCAGCCCCAGCCCAGCCAGGGCTTTTGCGCGATCAGCTCCAGCACATTGCTGTACAGCCACCAACGGCTGTTGCCCGCAATCCCTTGCCCCAAGCCCTCCTGCGCCCGGCCCCACAGGCCGTTGGACGCATTGCCCACCGCAGCGGCAAACCACGGCATAGCCAGCACCACCAGCGCATAAATACCCAAGGCTCCATAAGCCAACACCCGCACCCGCCGCTGCAAACTGCCCCGCCACAGCCACACCAACGCCGCGATCAGCAGCCACTGCAAAGCACCGGTGCGGGAGCTGCTCAGGCCGTTGCCGATGGCCAGGACGGTGACGGCCAGCCAGGGCCAGGCAGTTTGCCAGCGAGTATGCTGAACCGGGTTTCCAAGAGTTTGGCGCAAAAACAGCAGCGACAGCAAGCCCATCCCGCACAGGGTTCCAAACTGGTTGCGCTGGCGTAGGTTGGCATAGGCTGTGCCATCCGCTGAGGGGCTAATCCAGGGGGCGAACCAGTGCTCGATGCGCAGGTATTGGCAGAGCGCCAGCAACACACTTATCAAGGCAATGCCAAGCCACCAGCCCCTCAATGTGCGCAGACTAAACCCGTTGCGGGGTAGGACAAGCAACGCCAGCGCGACGCAGCCTACCGTGACAAACCAAGGCACCATGGCCGCCGAAGGGCCGGGAGCGAAGGGGTTAATCCAGGGTACAGCTAAGCAAGCAAAGATAGATAGGATCGCAATTGGGAAGACATGTGCGACGCTATTCATTGCGCATGTGTAGATTTCAGTACTTTTTGAAGGAGATGCGTCGGTTCAAAAGCCATCACCTTTCAAATAGCCTTCAATTTGACCTTGCTTATTCAAAATGGCCACCCAGTCCTGTCTACCTACCACTGGCACATAAGCCCATTGCGTTATGTCAGCTCTTTTTTCAGTTGCAAGTGCCTTTGCGGCTAGTTGCTGCGACGGGTTCTTTCCGAAAAATACTTCCAATGGCTTTGCGCGCTGTAGTGACTTAAGTGTTGCAGCTCCTTCATACGGTAAATAAAAATCAGGCCGCAAGGCATAGTCACGCCCACCTTGAATAGTCTCTAGCAACACCTTATTGCGCTCTTGAGAATCTTTTGGCGCACGAATCGCCACAGTAATTGGTCCTCCCCATATTTTTGGTCTGAGTGTCGGAGGCAATGTGTCAAGCTGCGTGTTGACTACCTCTTCTGGCAAATCTGGTATACCCACCACCTTGAAGCGATCAACTTCCATCACCAAATACAAGGGGCGAGCCAGCCACACCGAATGCAAACCGTAGCCTAATGCTGCAAATTGAATAATTGCAACTAGACATAAATCACGCCATAGCTCTGCGCGCGGCTTTGCTGGGTTAAATAGCACCGAAGTAAGTAGAGGGCCACACACTACGTCTACGGCTACTACCAGCAAAAATAGATCTCGGCCGCCTGCCAGATCACGGTAGGGGTATGGATACCAAACTAGAAAAACCAGTGCCGCAGCCAGTGCCGCCACTATGACTGTGATCAAAAAATGAAATGAGCTAGCTTTGATTGCAGCGTTAACGCGTTGCTTTGAAATCATGTCGAATCATACCTTTTGATCAACGACACTCCGATGGTGCATATTTGGCGGACAAGGTTCCGACAGTCCTGTTTGCCAGACTACGAGCGGTAGCCGCCTGATTGGTAACGCTGGAACAAGCCCAGTCGATAGCGCCTATAGATCCCGCCATTGGCGTAATGTTTTGCACATTCGGAGACAGAACCAAGGTTTGGTTATGGAGCCCCGTCGGAATACCGTTTCCAGCGGTCGCGGCGATTGTGATATATATTGGCCATGGAGTGCTAGTTGATACTGCAGCACAAGCTGCACCAGCACTCCCCGCTGCTCCTACGCAAATATTTCCTACATACTTGGACTGTTTTGCGGCAACGGGTGTCACATTGATGGTGTTGGCCATTGCGTTCAATCCGGTAGTGCTATCCGCACTGAACGCTTCACTCATGCTTGTTTTTGCCGCAGATCCTGCCAACAACGCCTCACTGATTTTTGCACGCACGGTATAGTCTTGGTATGCTGGCAAGGCCACCGCTGCCAAAATGCCAATGATCGCAACCACAATCATCAACTCGATCAGTGTAAATCCACGCTGCGTCACTTGCTTCATGTTGACTCCAATTGTTAAAACGTATGCACGTAATTTATTTTCAGCTACTTTATTTAAGTAGCAATTTTTGCGCCAGCTATTGATCGTATCTTCGTCGATTCTTCTTCACATATAAAAAATGCCCACTTTAATGCGGGCATTTGATGCGCTCAAATAGTATTCAGTTGGTCAGCTTTGCGCTGACTACAATCATCAACGGCACTCAGACGGCGCATATTTAGCTTCAAGAGTACCTGCAACAATGTTAGTGAAACCTCGTGCAGTAGCGGTTTGATTGGTTGCACTTGCACAAGCCCAGTCAATTGCACCGGTGGATGAGGCGAC
>JAYVJV010000150.1:0-12834 GCA_043769005.1 Polaromonas sp.
TACACGGCATACAGCGCCAACATCAGGCAGGCGCCGTGCGCAAAGTTGATGATATGCAAGACACCGTAGATCAAGGTCAGCCCGAGCGCAATCAACGCATACACCGCGCCGGTGGTCAGGCCGTTGAGGATGGAAGGGAAGAGGATCCCTGGATCTAGCATGGTGGGTTTTTATGGTGTTGAAGAGGGGGAAGGGGAAGGGAATTTTTGAACGCAGAGGGCGCGAAGGTTACGCAGATGACGCAAAAAAGAAAATACAAAAAAATACCAAAAAGAATTTTTAAAAGAAATTCAAAGTAAACACATTATTTTTTCTAGTCACATTTCTTCGTTTTTCATTTTTCTCTTTTTTGTCTTTTTTGTCTTTTCTTCTTTGGCTGTTCTTTTGCGCTCTCTGCGTAACTTTCGCGCCCTCTGCGTTCAAAAACTCCCCGCTCCCGCCCCTGCCCTAAGCCAACCAACCCATCAAGCCTTGAGAGGAAACACAGGATCAATCTCGCGGTAGTCGCGCGGCACGATGACTTTGATGTCGCCCTTATGCACCTGCGTCATCAAAGGCTGCGCTCCCTGGTTCTGGCCGTTGACGAACTTGGTGGCACCGTAGGGCATGATGTGGTCCGAGAAAGTGCTTTTCTCCAGCGCGTCGATGATGGCGGCGCGGTCGGTGGATTTGGCGCGTTCTATCGCGTCGCCCAAGAGGCGCATCGCCGTGTAGGCCATAAAGATTTCGTAGCTGAAAAACAGGCCCTTGGCTTCGACGCGCTTTTTCAGCTCGGCGCTGCGACGGTCTTTCGGGTTGAACCAGTGGTTGCAGTCGATGATGCCATTGGCCGCCTCGGGGAATTCTTTGACAAACTTGTAGCTCGATGCCGCGCCGCCCAGTACCGAGTAAATTGCTTTGGGCGCTACCTTTTGCTGCTGCATGGTGCGCACCAGCAGGGCGTATTCGTTGTAGTAGTTGGCGGGGATGACGATGTCGGGGTTGACCGACTTCATGCGCAGCACGATGTTGTTGAAGTCGCGCGTGGGGTTGGCGTGCTTGACGATTTCTTTCACCTCGTAGCCGTAGCCCGGCAGCTCGCGCGCCAGCAGGTTGGCGGTGCCGGTGCCAAACAGCGACTCTTCGTGGATGATCATCACCGTCTTGGCGGGTTTGCCCGCTGCGGTGTTGAGCACATGCAAATTGGCCACCGCCACCTCGGCGCATTTGCGGTAGCCAGGGCCAAAGCGGAAGGTGTTTTTCAGGCCGCGCTCAACAATCTGGTCGGCCACGCCCACGTCCACCACATGCGGTAGGTTGTACTTGGCCGCCGCCTGCGTGGTGGCCAGGCAAATCGCCGAGGCAAAAGCACCCACAACAGCCGACACACCGGCTTCGTTCATCTTCTCAATCTCCGCTGCACCCGCCTGTGGGGTGGACTGCGCGTCACCCAGCAGCGCTTCAATTTTTGCGCCACCCATGGAGCGGATGCCAGTTTTATTGATGTCTTCAATCGCCATCAACACACCCTCGCGGCACTGCTGGCCCGAGTAAGCCAGCGCACCCGTGACGGGATGCAGCACTCCAATTTTGATCGGCGCGGTTTGCGCCCCGCCCACCAGTGGAAAGGCCAGTGTGGTAGCTGCGGCAGCCGTTTGCGCAACAAAAGTGCGGCGGTTAGAAGAAGCGGTAACTATCGTGCTGGGCATGGAATATCTCCTGGAAAAAGTTGTCCTCACTAACTATATCTCTCAGCAACCGCCGCAGATCGTAAAGCGCATAGGACAAACCCTTGCCGCACGCCCCTGCGTTGATCCTCTTATTTTTTCCTCTATGATTTGAATGGCTTATGCTGCCTGCTGAACTCCTCGCCCTCAAACCTTGGCTTACTCCTCTGGCGATGCCGCCCGCTCTGGGCATTTTGATCGCAGCTTTGGGCCTGCTGTTGCTGTATTTACGCCAGCGCAAAAGTGTCGGAGTGTGCGTGTTGTTACTCGGCTTGGGCTTGACCTGGCTGGTCTCGTGCAATGGCTTTGCCGTGTGGATGGGGCAGCGCTGGTTGCCCCAGGTCACAGCCCTCGACTTGGCCAATGCTGCGCAAACCATGCGCCAGCAGAAAGTGCGGGCGATTGTGGTGCTTGGAGGGGGCGCCGAGTCGCGCAGCCGAGAATATGGCAGTGTGCAGCCTAACCGATCCACGGCGGCCCGTATGCAATATGGGGTGGTGCTGGCGCGCAGCACAGGGTTGCCGCTGGGCTTTAGTGGTGGGCAGGGACGCAGCGCAGACAAGCGTTCGGAAACCGAGGCACAAACCGTACAAAACTGGCTACAGCAATTGGGCATGCCTGCACTGCGCTGGTCAGAGAGCTTGTCGCGCGATACCGTGGAAAACGCCAACATGACTGCCAACCTGCTGCGCAAAGACGGAATCACCCATATTGCACTAGTCACGCATGCCTGGCACATGCCTCGCGCCGTGCGCGCCTTTGAACGCGCTGGCCTGGTTGTACTCCCCGCTCCCATGGGTTTTATCGAGCCTGAGTTTTCCCCTGGTCTGGAGTGGCTACCCAGTTCAGTAGGGCTGCGCAATTCACACTATCTCCTGCATGAACTGCTTGGAACGGCCCTAGGCCAATAATAATGTGCGTTAGCAGCTATCTATTATATAGCTAACAGATGTTTTCTGACAGACCTATTTAAGCGTGCTGTTCGTTTCTACGTGCTGCGCTGACCCTACTCCTACTTGACCGTTTTGCCAGTTTGCGCTACATTACTAACCAATCAGTCATTAGCTAATTTTTTTGAATTCACCCTTTTCTTCCACTGTGTCACAAGAGCACACCGTCATCCGCCGCGAGCGGCGCAAGGAAGCGCGCCCGGGTGAGCTGTTGGCAGCAGCCTTGGATTTGTTTGTTGAAAAAGGCTTTGCCGCCACCCGCTCGGAGGAGGTAGCCCAGCGCGCCGGGGTATCCAAAGGCACGCTGTTTTTATACTTCCCGACCAAAGAAGACCTGTTCAAAGCCGTGGTGCGCGAAAACATCTCGGGCAAGGTCACCGAAGGTTTTGAAGAGCTGCAAAAGTTTACCGGCACCAGTGCCGAGTTGATCCGCTACCTCATGACCACCTGGTGGCAGCGCTTTGGCTCGACCAAGGCCTCTGGGCTGACCAAGCTGATGACCAGCGAAGCCACCAATTTCCCCGAACTGGCCAGCTTCTATCATGCAGAGGTGATTGAGCCAAACCACCGCCTGATTCGCAGCGTAGTGCAGCGCGGCATAGACAGTGGCGAATTTCGCGCAGTGGATGCCGACTATGCGGTGTACGCGGTGCTGACACCTCTGATCTATCTGATCACCTGGAAGCACTCCATGGGCTGCTGCCTCGGCAACCACCAGCAGATTGACCCTGAGCGGTACCTCAAAGTACAGGCCGACATGGTGGTGCACGGCCTGCAGCGGCCTGTCTAAACCCAGCTTCACACAGGCTTTACCCATATGCTTTACCCTTACCACGCTGCAATCACAACCGATACGTACATCGCCGATTTCGCATGAAAAAATATCTAAAATTATTTCTGATACTTGTTGCTTTACTGGCCTTAGGCACAGCTGGCATGCGCGCCCTGGCTGCGCGCAAAGCCCAGCAGGCACTGGCCGCCACTGCCAAACCCGAGTCCGTGCTGGAGCTGTCCAGCCGCGACCTCGCTACAGCCCAGGTAATCGAGCTGTCCCAGGGCTTGCCTATCTCCGGTACGCTCAAGGCCACCAACAGTGCGCTCGTTAAGGCCCGCGTGAGTGGCGAATTACAAGGCCTGACTGTGCGCGAGGGTGATGCCGTCAAAGCAGGCCAAGTGCTGGCCCGGGTCGATGCCGCCGAATACCAATCCCGCGTTACGCAGGCGCAGCGCAGCGCCGACGCGGCCAAGGCGCAGATCGACATCGCCCAACGCGCCTATGACAACAACAAAGCGCTGGTGAACCAGGGCTTTATCTCGCCCACTGCCCTGGAAACATCGGCCGCCAGCCTGGAAGCGGTCAAAGCCACCCATGCCTCGGCGATGGCAGGCGTAGAAGTGGCCCGCAAGTCACTGGACGACACCGTACTGAAAGCGCCTATCTCGGGAGTCGTGTCCCAGCGCTTGGCGCAACCGGGCGAGCGTGTAGGTGTCGACGCACGGGTGCTGGAGATCGTGGATTTGAATCGCCTGGAGCTTGAAGCCTTGCTCGGTTCGTCTGACTCGGTGGATGTGCGCGTGGGCCAAAAGGCTCAGCTCAGTCTGGAAGGCCGTGCAGAAACAGTGGCCGCCACCGTCACCCGCATCAATCCCAGCGCGGTCGCCGGTAGCCGCAGCGTGCTGGTGTACTTAAGCGTTGCCAGCACGCCCGGCTTGCGCCAGGGCCTGTTTGCCCAAGGCAGCCTGGGCACAGCTAAAGTACAGGCGTTGAGTGTTCCACAAAGTGCCGTACGAACCGATAAACCCACGCCCTATGTGCAGATGGTGCAAGGCGCTGGCATCGTGCACCAGAGCGTGGAAGTAGGTGCCAAAGGCGAGGCCCAGGGCACGACCATGGTGGCGGTGAAAAACCTGCCTGCCAATGCACAAATCACTCTGGGCAGTGCGGGCTTTATCCGCGAGGGCACCAAAGTCAAAATCATCAACGCCGCCAGTCCTGCGCCTGCTGCGCCCTAACGCAACCCGAGCACACACCCCATGTGGTTCACACGCACCAGTCTGCAAAACCCCGTCTTCGCCACCATGATGATGCTGGCCCTGGTGGTGCTCGGTCTGTTCAGCTACCAGCGGCTCAAAGTCGATCAGTTTCCCAATGTGGATTTTCCTGTCGTCATTGTCGTGGCCGATTACCCTGGCGCATCGCCTGAGATCGTCGAGACCGAGGTCTCCAAAAAGATCGAAGAAGGAGTGAACTCGATTGCCGGTATCAGCGCCCTCACCTCGCGCAGCTATGAAGGTCAGTCGGTGGTTGCGATTGAGTTTCAACTGCACATCAATGGCCGCAAAGCCGCTGACGATGTACGCGAAAAAGTCGCCGCCATTCGCCCTAACCTGCGTGCCGAAGTGAAAGAACCACGCGTGCTACGCTTTGATCCGTCCAGTCGCTCCATCTGGTCGGTTGCAGTGTTACCTGCCCCCACGCTTGCCGGTTCACGCCCCTTAAGCGCGGTCGAGCTCACCAACTGGGCTGATCAAAATCTCAAAAAACGCCTGGAGAACGTGCGGGGCGTAGGTTCGGTGTCGCTGGTGGGTGGTACCAAACGCGAGATCAATATTTACCTCAACCCACAGGCGTTGGAGTCTTACGGCATCAGCGCCGAGCAGGTAGCTACAGCCGTGCGCAACGAAAACCAGGACCTGCCCGTGGGTGCGGTGCGTTCCCTGACGCAAGAGCGGGTGGTGCAGGTCCAGGCGCGCATCAAGCGACCAGAAGACTTTGCCAGCATCATTGTGGCGCGCAAAGCGGGCTCTGCCGTGACCGTAGGCCAGCTCGCCCGCATCAGCGATGGAGCGCAAGAGGCCGAGAACCTGGCACTGTACAACGGCGAACGCACGCTCTTGCTCACCGTCCAAAAGGCGCAGGATGACAACACCATTGACGTGGTGGATGGCCTGAAGAAAACACTGGCCGAAATGCAGGTCACGCTGCCCCCCGGCATCAAGCTCGAACCCATCATCGACGCATCCCGCCCGATCCGCGTGTCGGTCGACAACGTGCGCCGCACCCTGCTGGAGGGTGCGCTACTCACCATCCTGATTGTGTTTTTGTTCCTCAACTCCTGGCGCTCCACCATCATCACGGGCCTGACCCTACCTATCGCTCTGATCGGCACTTTCCTGTTTATGAACATGTTTGGTTTTACCATCAACATGATCACCCTGATGGCACTGTCTCTGTGCGTGGGTCTGTTGATTGACGATGCCATTGTGGTGCGCGAGAACATTGTGCGCCATGTGCAGATGGGCAAGTCGCCCTACCAGGCTTCGCTGGACGGCACACAAGAGATTGGCCTGGCCGTGCTAGCTACCACCCTGTCCATCGTGGCAGTGTTTCTGCCGATCGGTTTTATGGGCGGCATCATTGGCAAGTTTTTCCACGAGTTTGGCATCACCATCGTGGCCGCCGTGATGATCTCCATGTTTGTCAGCTTTACCCTGGACCCCATGCTCTCCAGCATCTGGCACGACCCGGCGATTGACACACAGGGCCAGCCTTTCGTGCCCATCACCTGGTATGACAAAACCATTGGCCGCATCACCCACTGGTTTGACCAGAGCACCGACCGCCTGGCCCAGGCCTACCAAAGCATCCTGCGTTGGAGTCTGGATTACAAAAAAACCACTCTCGTCCTTGCCATAGGGACATTTGTGGCCAGTATTTTTATAGTGCCTTTGCTGGGCACCGAGTTTGTACCAAAAGCTGATTTTTCTGAAACCACGGTGAGTTTTTACACTCCTGTGGGCTCCTCGCTGGAAGCCACCGAAGCCAAAACCCGGCAGGTGGAGGCCATCATTCGCGAGTTTCCCGAAGTACGCTACACCCTCTCCACTATCAACACCGGCACAGCACAGGGCAAAATTTATGCGGCGGTCTACATCCGGCTGGTCGACCGCAAGCAGCGCAGCAAAAGCGTAGACCAGTGGTCTGCCGTGCTGCGCGAGCGGCTCAACCGCATTGCAGGCATTGTGGTCACCCATGCGGGGCTGACTGACTCGGTGGGCGGCAACAAGCAGATCGAGTTTTCCCTCAAAGGCAGTGACCTCAAAGAGCTAGAGCGCCTGGCCTTGCAGGCGATGGAGAAAATACGCAACATCCCCGGTCTGGTCGATTTGGACTCCAGCGTCAAGCCCAGCAAACCCACCATCGAGGTCGATGTGCGGCGCGAAGCTGCGTCCGACCTGGGCCTGAACATCGCGCAAATAGGCAGCAGCCTGCGCACGCTGGTAGCAGGCCAAACCGTAGGCAACTGGCGCGCCAGTGACGACCAAACCTATGACGTAAACGTGCGCTTGGCCCCCAATGCCCGCAACACCCCGCAAGACCTGGAGCGCCTGCCCTTTAGCGTCACTTCCGCTACCGATGGCAGCACCCGCGTGGTACGCCTGAACCAGGTCGCCAGCGTGCGCGAGAGCACGGGGCCCAACCAGATCAACCGGCGCGACCTGACGCGCGAGGTGGCCGTCAACGCCAACGTGTTTGGCCGCTCGGCAGGCGAGGTGTCCGGTGACCTGCGCGCCGCGCTGGACAGCATTGCCATGCCGCCAGGCTACAGCTACCAGTTTGGCGGCAGCACCAAGAACATGCAGGAGTCCTTTGGCTACGCCATATCCGCGCTGGCACTGGCCATCATCTTCATCTACATGATCCTGGCCAGCCAGTTCAAGAGCTTTTTGCAGCCGCTGGCCTTGATGACTTCGCTGCCGCTCACGCTGATTGGCGTGGTGCTGGCGCTGCTCATGTTTCGCTCGACCTTGTCGATGTTCTCGGTCATTGGCATCATCATGCTGATGGGCCTGGTGACCAAGAACGCGATTTTGCTGGTGGACTTTGCTATTCGCGCCCGTGAAGAAGGCCACGAGCGCCATGAGGCTCTGCTGCTGGCCGCCAAGGTGCGTCTGCGCCCGATTTTGATGACCACGCTGGCGATGATTTTTGGCATGGTGCCTCTGGCCTTTGCCCTGACTGAAGGCTCCGAGCAGCGCGCGCCCATGGGGCAGGCAGTGATTGGCGGGGTGATTACCTCGTCCCTGCTGACGCTGGTGGTGGTGCCCGTGGTGTACTGCTATATGGACGACTTGGCCCAGTGGTTTAAGCGTCTGTTTGCGGGCAAAGCCCCCTTTCACGCAAAACCGCAGCCCAGCCCATCTAAAATCGACCCTTTGCCCCGCACTGCCGAATAAGCCGCCCCTAGCTTACCTGCGATCTTGTAACTTACCCTGCCTGAATCTTTCCTATGAACATCGAACAAGCCCGCTTTAACATGATCGAGCAGCAAATCCGACCCTGGGATGTGCTCGACACCCACATCCTGCAACTGCTGGCCGCTGTCAAACGCGAAGACTTTTGCCCGCTGGCGCATCGTGCGCTGGCCTTTGTCGACATGGATATACCCCTGCAAAACGGTGGCAAAAATGGCCAAAGCATGCTCTCGCCCAAAGTCGAGGCCCGCATACTGCAAGACCTGGCCGTACACAAGCATGAGAAAGTGCTGGAAATTGGCACAGGCAGCGGCTATATGGCCGCCCTGCTCTCCCACCGCGCCCAGCGCGTGCTCAGCCTGGAAATCGTCCCCGAACTGGCGCTATTGGCCCGCCAGAACCTGCAGCGAGCTGGCATTTCCAACTGCGAGGTACGCACGGCCGACGGCAACAAAGACTTGAGCACCGATGGCCCATTTGATGTGATTGTGCTGTCGGGCTCGGTTGCGCATATTCCGCAGTCGCTGGTAGCGCTGCTCAAACCCGGTGGCCGCCTGGCCGCCATCGTGGGTGAAGAGCCCGTCATGCGCGCTACTTTTGTCACCAAAGCCCTGGCCGCTGCGGCCCACGGCGGCGTGGTGACCACCCAGCCCTGGGACACCATCGCACCGCGCCTGTTGGGTTTTGCCGAAGACTCCAAGTTCAGCTTCTAAACACGTCCCGCATGATCGCCCAAATCCGCCCTGCCGCTTTTGCCCCCTGGGTTGGTGCCCAGCATGACAGTGTGCCCCTGGTGCTGGACGTGCGCGAGACCTGGGAGTTCAACACTGCGACCATTCACCCTCTGGGCACTGCCAAGGCCTTTGACGTGCTGAGCATGCCCATGCAAGAGATTCCCGCCCGCCTGGCTGAGCTGCCCACCGATCGTCCGATTGCCTGCCTGTGCCACCACGGCATACGCAGTCAGCGCGTAGCGCAATACCTGGTGCAAAACGGTTTTGAAAACGTCATCAACATTGCTGGCGGGATAGAGGCCTGGAGCCTTGAAGCCGACCCCTCGGTACCGCTGTATTGATCCAGAACACCTCTGGCGGTAGATCAAAAAAATTCAAAGGATTGTCATGCAACATTTCAGCCGCCTCCCTCTGACCTGCGCCCTCGCGGCCTGCTGCGCGTTCAACGCCCAGGCGCAAAATCTGGTGCAGCTGTACGAAGCCGCACTGGCCTACGATGCCACCTACCAATCGGCCAAATCACAGTACCAGGCCAACCTGGCCAGAGCCGAACAGGCCAAAGCAGGCTTACTACCCACTGCGGCCTTGACGGCAAGCGCCTCGCTGGCGCAAAGTGATACCACCCGGCCTAGTGCATCGCGCACTCCCATTGGGCAAAATGTCGGTCTGAGCGGCACCTACCCCCTGTACCGCCCCGCAAACCTGATTACGGCCCAGCAGGGCATCAAACAAGCCGACTTGGCCCAAACCGTTTTAAGCACGGCTGAGCAAGACCTGATCGTGCGCGTGAGTCAAGCCTACTTTGACGTGCTGGCCAGCAAAGACAGCCTGGCCTTTGTACTGGCCCAAAAAGCGGCTGTTGCAGAGCAACTGGCCTCTGCCAAACGCAATTTTGAAGTCGGCACCTCGACCATCACGGACACCCGCGAAGCGCAGGCGCGTTTTGATCTGGTCACTGCACAGGAAATCGCCGCAGAAAACGATTTGCGGGTGAAAAAAATAGCGCTAGACCAACTGGTCGGCAAAGCCAATTCGGAGCCCAAGCCCGTGGCTCTGCCCCTACCACTGCCCCCCCTGCTGCCCAATGATGTGAACCAATGGGTCAGCCAGTCTGAACAAGACCATCCCAGCATCAAGGCTGCAGCTTTGAACCTGGAGGTGGCTGAACTGGAAACCCGCAAAGCCCGCGCCGCTGAAAAACCCACGGTCGATGCCACTGCGGGCTATAGCATCAACCGCACCACCAACCTGGGGCCCCTCACCAGCCGCACCAACAACACCAGCGTCGGCGTAGCCATGAACTACCCTTTGTTTACCGGCTATCTCACGCAAAACCGCATTAAGGAAACCCTGCTGCTCGAAGACAAAGCCAGAAATGATCTGGAAGGTGCCAAGCGTGGTATTGCCCAGGCCACCCGTGTCGCTTACTTCGGCGTGCTCTCGGGGCAAGGCCAGGTCAAAGCCCTAGAGGCCGCCGAGTCCTCTAGCCAAAGCGCCCTGGATGCCAACAAGCTGGGCTACCAGGTCGGGGTGCGCATCAACATCGACGTACTCAACAGCCAAAGCCAGCTTTTCCAGACCAAGCGCGATCTGGCCAAGGCCCGCTACGACGTACTGGTAGGCGGCCTGCGCCTGCGTCAGGCCAATGGCACACTCACGGCGGATGGCTTGCAGCAAGTGAATAATTTATTAAGCAAATAAGCCACTAGCCCATATAAATATTGCGTAAGCAGCTACTGAATATATAGCAACCAAGTTGCAAAGCTCGATTGCATTCAAGGCTCCACTCGGCAACCCTGGTCATCACAGGGGCTAGTGGTGGGCATCTGAGCCGCGTCACTGCGATTACTGTGCACAACGTGTGCAGACGTTTCCATCACCAGTTGCCCAATCAAGGCACCCAGGTGCATATCATCCATGCGCCCAAAGCGGTGCAGGCGCACGATACCTTGGCGATCGATGAGCACCAAACTGGGGGTGCCCTGCATACCGTAGGCCTGCATGGTCAGCGGGATGCCATCGCCCGCGCTGGCTTGGTCTACGCCTACGGGAAAGTCAATGCGGTACTCATGCACAAACACTTTCAATGCCTCTGCGCCCATGACGGCATGGTGCTCAAACACGGTGTGCAAACCAAGCACCACCACGTCTGATTCGGGGAAGGTGTCTTTGATCTTGGTGGCTTGCGGCAGACCGTGCGCCACGCAGCCGGGGCAAAGCATTTGAAACGCATGCAACACCACCACCCGGCCGCGCAGGCTGGCCAGGGTGATGGGACTGGTGGTATTTAGCCAGTGGGATGTTTGCAGCTCGGGGGCGGCGAAGGGCTGAAAGATCATGGGCAAATCGGTTGGTCAAGCAGGTTTTGTAGCATGATAGCGTTTAACCAAAAATTCTGTAGCGCACTACAAAACGGTCCTGCCATGATCACACTTTACCAATTCGACCCTGCCTTTGGCCTACCCAACGCCAGCCCGTTTTGCATAAAACGGGAGACCTATCTGCGCATGGCCGCCCTGCCGTTTGAAGTGCCACCCCATAGCCTGCAGCACCTGATGGAAGAACACCTGTACTGGGCCTTGCTGTACACCCGCTGGGTAGAGCCCGCAGGCTGGGCACTGACCAAGGTGGCTTTCTTCGAGAAGATGCCGTTACCCTTCAAATGGTTTGTGCCCACCCTGGTACGGCACGGACTTATTAAAATAAAAGCCTGCACGGCCACGGCATGGGCCGCCACAGTCAAGCCGAAATCCACACCCTGGGCATGCACGACATCACTGCGCTGGCCAGTTATCTGGCCGATAAACCGTACTTTATGGGCAGCGAGCCGTGCTCGCTGGATGCGACGGCATACGCTTTTTTGACCAACCTGGTGTGGGCACCGCTAGAGTCGCCCCTCAAGCAACATGCGCTGAAGTACCCGCAACTACAGGACTATTGCGAACGCATGCGGGGCAGGCACTACGCGTAACCAAGGTTGGTGCTATATTTAGTGCAGCATGGTCAATGCTTTACACCCGCGCATACGTTACACAAGCATCCATCTGTTTCAGATCAACACTATTTACTTATTCGGCATCAAAACACCGCATGCCAAGCAGCATGGTTAGGCATTAAATTATTTTAATAACCCATTTTAGCTATAAATTTAATAGCTAATAACCTATATAAAATATGGTAAAAATTGATTTATTTTTCATGTCTTGAAAATTATTTGGCTGCGGACAATAGCAGCTCAAGCTTGCCCTAACATGTAACGCCAGCTCAAAAATACGCTGCGCGTTGTTTGCTGCCACGCTTACCATACGCTCTTTTTGAACAGGTAAGCAGGATGACATTTTTCAAACGCATGGGTGACCGCATTGGTTTTTTGTTGCTGATCGCTGTTTCAGCGCTAACGGGCTGCGGTGGATCGAGCAGCTCCAGCGCATTGGAGACTAATAGCACCGCGACGACTTTGCGAGGTTCTAGCAACGTAATTACAGCACCTGCACCAGCACCAGCACCAGCACCAGCACCAGCACCAGCACCTGTCCCAGCCCCAGCCCCAGTAGCAGTGCCGCCGCCCCCAGCGCCAGCACCTCCTATAACCCCACCCGCCCCAGTACCTGCGCCGCCCATCACCCCGCCTCCAGCGCCTCCAGCTCCAGTAGCCCCTGTAGCGCCACCTCCAGCGCCCGTTATCCGCGCTGAGCTGCCACCCCAAGCCGTGCCTGTTGTGCCTAGCGCAGCGGCTGCAGTGCGCGCAGCGCCCGTTGTGGTACCGCCTGCGGCCAATGCCTTGGTGGGCACAGGCGTGGTGCCGCCTAGCAGCCGCACAGCAGGCGCGGTATCGGCCAGCAACGCCCCCAGCGGCACGGGTGCTAACACGGGTGCTAATACTAGTGCTGTAGGCGGTGCAAGCAGCGGCGCAGGCACTAATGCAGGTATAGGGGCTGGCACTGGAGCAGGCGCAGCCAGCGGCTCTGGCAGCAGCGTGGGCACTGGCTCAGGCGGCACGGCGGGTAGTGGGCAAGGCACAGGCCAAGGCGGTTTGGGCACTGGCAATTTACCAGCTCCAGCCACCGCCGCCGCACCAGCGCGCCCCCCGCTCAACCTGAATTTGCCGCCACCAGTGCCCTATGTCAACACCTTTCGCTTTCCCCAGCAGCGCAGCTTGGCCGACATGGCCAACGAGCAGCTGCGCCG
>JAYVJV010000151.1:0-6441 GCA_043769005.1 Polaromonas sp.
CGGTCGTGGATGTAGGGGATGACGTTGTCCATGACGGACTGCATGATGCCCAGTGGGCCGCCGGTCAGCACGGCACGTTCGTAATCCAGGCCGCTCATCAGCACCTTGGCACCGCCATGAACCGAGCCCAGCACATTGGCGTGCGGCACTTCCACATTGTTGAAGACCAGCTCACCCGTGTGGCTGCCGCGCATGCCTAGCTTGTCGAGTTTTTGGGCTGTAGAAAAGCCTTTCATGCCTTTTTCGACGATGAATGCCGTTACGCCACGGGCTCCCAGCTCGGGTTCCGTCTTGGCATAGACCACCATCGTGTCGGCATCCGGCCCGTTGGTGATCCACATCTTGGTGCCGTTCAAAAGGTAGTAGCCACCTTTGTCTTCAGCCTTGAGCTTCATGCTGATGACATCGCTGCCAGCGCCCGGCTCGCTCATGGCCAGCGCGCCGACATGTTCGCCGCTAATCAGCTTGGGCAGGTATTTCTGCTTTTGCGCCTCGGTGCCATTGCGTTTGAGCTGGTTGACGCACAGGTTGCTGTGTGCGCCGTAGGACAGGCCCACGCTGGCCGAGGCGCGGGAGATTTCTTCCATGGCGATCATATGGGCGAGGTAGCCCATGCCCGCGCCGCCGTATTCCTCGCCCACGGTGATGCCCAGCACGCCCAGGTTGCCCATCTTGCGCCACAGGTCCATGGGGAACTGGTCTTTGGCATCCAGCTCGGCCGCGCGGGGCGCGATCTCGGTTTGCGCAAAATCGCGCACCGCGTCGCGCAGTGCGTCGATGTCTTCGCCTAATTGAAAATTGAGGCCAGGTAAATTCATTTGTTACTCCTTGAGGACGCAGGCAAGCTCAGCCCGAACGGATTTTGGTTCCATTCAACTACTACAAAACTCCGTTCACCCTGAGCTTGTCGAAGGGCTGTCAGCACGCTATGCATATTTTTTCTCTACCGCAATGAGCGTCGCCTGCATCAACCCACACAGCTTGCGCACACCATCCCGCACATCAAACAGCTCGGCGTTGGTAATGGTGAGCGTGCGCCCGGCTTTGACGACTTTGCCCACGCATACCACTTCTTGCCCCACAGCCGCAGCCACAAAGTTGATCTTGTATTCCACCGTGGTCACCTCCATACCCTCGGGCGCAACGCTCAGCGCTGCGTAGCCGCAGCAAATGTCGGCCAGCGCGCCCATGGCCCCGCCGTGGAAGGCACCCTGCTGCTGGGTGACCTTGTCGCTCATCGGCAGGGCAAACTCGACCTCGCCTTTTTCAGCGCGCACCAGGCGCGCGCCTAGGTGTTGCATCATGCCTTGGCGCACAAAGCTGCTGTGCACGCGCTGGTAAATGGCATCACTCATTTTGCGGCTTTCTTTCCAACAGGTTTGTCGTTTTTCGCCAGCAGGGCCTTGGCCTCTTTTTCGTGTTCTTTTACCTCGTCCAGGTTGGCTTGCAACTCGGCGAGCTGCTCTTCCAGCTCTGAGCGGTGCGCGGCCAGTACGGCGAGAAATTTTTTCAGTTGCGGCACGGTGTCACGCGGGCTGTCGTACATGTCGATCAGCTCTTTGGCCTCGGTGAGCGACAGGCCCAGACGCTTGGCGCGCAGGGTGAGCTTGAGCCGCGTGCGGTCGCGCGCACTGTAGACGCGGTTGCGGCCACCGGGGCCGCTGCGCTCGGGCGTGAGCAAGCCCATGTCTTCATAAAAGCGCATGGCGCGCGTGGTCAGGTCAAACTCTCGTGCCAAATCGCTGATGCTGTAGCTGCTGCCCATGGCCCTGCACTCTCACAAAAACCGGTGTGACAGCCCTGCAAAGCCCCACGCTCTACAATGCCCCATCGGTTGACGTTTACGTAAACGTCAACTATAGCGCCAATTGCGCCCCCATTCGCACCCCCTTCCATGAACAGCCTAGAACACGAACTGACCTATACCCTGGGCGATACCCTGCCAGCCAGTGGCGAGACGATCGAGGTAGCCGACGGTGTGCGCTGGATTCGCATGGGCCTGCCCTTTGCGCTGAACCACATCAACCTGTGGCTGCTACGCGATGCAATCGACGGGGTGCAGGGCTGGACCGTGGTGGACTGCTGTATCGACAAACCCGAGAGCCGCGCCCAGTGGCAGCAGATATTTGACACCCAGTTGCAGGGCCTGCCCATTCTGCGCGTAATTTGCACCCACATGCACCCCGACCACATCGGCCTGGCGCACTGGATTTGCGCCACATGGAAGGTGCGTCTGTGGATCAGCGCCACCGACTACAGCGCCGCACGCAACGCCAGCAGCAACGCGACCAACTTTGGCGGCCAGGAGACGGCCGATTTTTATGCATCGCACGGGCTGACGGATGCAGACTCGATTGCCAAGCTCAAGGCCCGCACTGGCTACTACAGCGGCCTAGTGCCTGCTGTGCCCAGCAGCTACCGCCGCATGATGGATGGCGACGTGATTGCCATCAATGGCAAAGCCTGGCGCTGCATCAGCGGCTACGGCCATGCGCCCGAGCACATCGCACTGCACTGCGCAGAAATCAACACGCTGATCAGCGGCGACATGGTGCTGCCCCGCATCAGCACCAATGTGAGCGTGTTTGACCTGGAGCCCGAGGGCGACCCGCTGCGCTTATTTTTAAGCTCCATCGACAAATACCTACAACTGCCCAAGGACACCCTGGTGCTGCCCTCGCACGGCAAACCCTTCACCGGCATGCACCAACGCATCGCCCAGCTACACAGCCACCACGCAGAACGCCTGGCCGAAGTGATGCAAGCCTGCGCCGAAAAACCGTGCAGCGGTGCCGACATCGTGCCCATCATGTTCAAACGCGAGCTGGACTTGCACCAACTAACCTTTGCCATGGGCGAGGCGGTAGCGCATTTGCATGCGCTGTGGTTTGAGGGGAAACTCAGGCGCAGCGTCGATACGCACGGGGTTTACCGCTTTAAAATCACTACTTAACTGCTTTTTAACAGTCAAATAGCACCATAGTCCTTGTCCTCTGGACGCAAGCAGCTATTTAATTTATAGCGTCCGCTGTTTCTTACAAACTCGCCAAGTAGGCTTTCAGCTCCGCCTCCAGCTTGGCCTTGGCGACCTGCGCGGCATCACGGGTGGTGACGATTTTCTCTATCTTGTTTTCTGATTCGTTCAGGCTGGCGGTGAAGCGGCGGTGCAGTGCGCCGCCTTTTTCGGCGCTCTCCAGATTTTCGCGCAGACGTTTTTGCTCTTCGCGCTGCTCGGCCATCTCGCTATTGGTTTGGCCAATAGCGTTGGTTTGCGTGTCGATCTGCTCACGCAGCGCCATCATGCGGCGCAGTGCGGCGGCGGTGGGCTCGTCCTTGGCCTGGCGCAGGTACTCTGGCAAGGCGGGGCCATACACATTGGCCAGCGCAACACGGGTAGGGTTGAGCCGCTCCTGCGCGATTTGGTGGCTAAGGGCCGAACCGCCCGGCGTGGGCAAACTGATGCGCAAGCGGCCTGCGGTCTCGCCCAACAGTTTGCCGCTGGGCGCAGACAGTGTGTAGCCTGCGTATTTGGGCACTTCGACCACCAGGTTCTGCTCTTGTGGCTGGCTGCTTTTGACGGCGTAGGTGTGCACGATGCGCTCTACCGTGTCTACCACCAGTGTGGCGCGCTCCAGTCCCACTCGGGTGGTAGTGTTGGTACTGTTTACGCTACTGATCAGGCTGATTTTTTGATCCAGAGCAAAGGCCAGCATGCGGTTATTCCCCGCAGGCAGCACGGCCAACTGCGAATCCCCCAAGAAGCTGCCGCCGCGTGCGTCGGCCTCGTAGATGGTGACTGCGCCCGCTGGCAAGATGTTGGCACTATTGTTGGTGAGCTGGATGGCGGCCAGTGGGTTTTGGTTGCTCACCTGGGGCTGGTGCTGGGCTACCCGCTCCATCGGCAGGGTGGCGGCGATGATGGGCACGGCCAAGCTGCGGCCCGAGCCTACGCTGACGGCCAGCGGGAAGCGGTAACTCATTTGTGTGTCTTGGTCTTGCGCTTGGGCTGCGTCGCTGGCATCGGCAAAGCCTTGGTATTGCGGTGCGGGGGCTGTGGGACGTTGCGACGCGTACTGAGACATCGCCGGAGCTGGTGCTGGTGCGGGGGCAGGCGCAGGCGCCGCGCGCGCCGCCATGGGCGCTGGCGCCAGGGCAGCGGCTATCCTCGCTGGTGCGAATTCAGCCCGCGCCTCTATCGCCCCCGTATCGGCACGCGGCACGATGCGGTTGGGCATCTCCACCGGCACCTGGGGGCGCTCGTTAAAGTAGCTGCTGTAGAGGTTTTGCGCAAAGGCTACGGGCTTGCCGCTGGTGAGGGTGAGCTCTACATCCTTCCAGTCCTGGCCGCTCAAGTTTTCTACCACGGCCCAGCCTTGGAGCTGGCCAGTTTTACTGCCGTTGCTTGGCACAGTCAGGCGGTAAGCACTCTTCCAGATCGGCACACTGGTCACGTAGCCTATGCGCACGGTGCGCCGCTCGCTGCCCTTGGTCACTATTTCCAGCGTGCGGCCATCGCGGGCGCGGTTGGCGGCCATGGAGGCCAGCGCACCTTCTACCTGGGTGCGCAGCGCGACATCGGCAAACTGCCAGCTTCGCGCCTCTTCCAGCACAAAGCGCTGCATGCCTTCGCTTGTCATCAAGGCCACGCGGTGCTGGGTGGTGGAGGTGCCGTTTTTGCCATGCGCTTGGGTAATAAAAGGCTCGACCGACACAATGCGCCCACGCAGCTCGCCCGTAGCGGTGCGCACCACCAGTTGCGCGCCGCGCAAGGCTTGCAGCAACTCGGGCATGCTGCTGAGCGCTGCCGCATCAAACGGCAACTGGCGCAGCAGCTCGGCCAGCGGCTCGAGGCCCGGCAGGCTCACGCCGCCAATGCCGCCTTTGCTGTCGTACACCACCAGGCTTTTCAGCACATCGTCCACCTGGTCCAGCTTGACAGGCAGGCGCAGCGTGGCGTCGCGGTCCACCACGGCTTCGTATTCAAAATAGCCTACGCCAGAGGATGACAGGGTGACACGTTTTAAATCCAGCGACTGCGCGGAGGCAGACGCGCCCATGACCGCAGCACACAGCAAAACGCCCAAACGGTTCAAACGAAACTCCATACAACACTCCTGCTAAAGATGCAGTGAGCTTAACCCAGGGCTTAGGCAGTGTCCTCACATCAATATGGGAGTTGGCGCAAAAAACTTGCGTTGCGCGTGCAAATATCACTCCCAACGCGGAATCGCATCGTCCTTGAGTTGCCCGCGCAGCGCTGCGTAGTCGGGCATGATGGATTCGACGGTGCTCCAAAAGCGCGGGCTGTGGTCCATGACGCGCAGGTGGGACAGTTCGTGCACCACCACGTAGTCGATGATGCGCTGTGAAAAATGGATGAGCCGCCAGTTCAGGCGGATGCTGCCGTCCGACTTGGCGGTGCCCCAGCGGGTGCCTGCGCTGCTCAAACTCAGCTTAGTCCAGGTTACTTTAAGCTGGGGCGCGTAGTGGTGCAGGCGCTCTTGAAAGATACGCTTAGCTTGGCGCATGAGCCAGGCTTGCACGGCATCGCGGATGCGCTCGGGCGAGGCATCTTGCGGCAGGCTGATGTGCAAGGTAAGGCGCGGCACGCCGGGCAGGGATGCGTTGGGCTCTTGCGCATCGGTATGCAGCTGGGCCAGGCCTTCTGCGGCGTTGCCCGCCTTGTCCGCCGAGCTGTACAGATGACGCGGGTCGATCACCACAATCACCTGCTCGCCCATAAAGGGGATGAGGGTGCCGTCTTTCCATTCAATGCGATTGCTCTGTAGCTGCTGGTGCCGCTCGTGCGACTCTTGCAGCTTCTTCACAATCCAGGCGGACTTTTCCTGTACGGCTTTGTCGATCTCATACAGCGGCACCCAGCGCGGCGAGCTGACGGTGAGGCCGTCAACGCCTACGCTAAAACCAATGGTTTTGCGTTTGCCACGTTTGAGTTCGAAGGCGACGATGCTGCCAGCCAAACGCGCCTCGCGGTTGGCGCGGGCATGGGTAAATGCGACAGGGCGCAGCACGGAGGCTAAGGGTTCGGCGGGTGGCGCTGCGGGTGGCGTTGTTGGAAGTGGATTGATTTTCGCTATATTTTCAATAGCTGGTTGCGCGCTATTTTTCTCGGCTAGGGTCTTATTTGCCTGTGAAGTTTCAGGCAACGGCGGCGCAATCACATCGGTGAAAAAATCCAGGGTGAGTTGCAACAGGCCGCGCATGGTGGACGTTTAGCGGTAGACTGTGGGGTCAATTTCGCGCATTCTGGCCTCGATCCAGGCTTGCACTTCCTGCATCAGCTCTTCGGGTTGACGGCCCACGCTGTCAATTGGTTTACCTATCACCACGTCCACCACACCCGGCGTTTTGACAAAGGCTTTGCGCGGCCAGCGGGTGGCAGCGTTCACGGCGATGGGCACCACCGGACGGCCCGTCTCG
>JAYVJV010000152.1:0-6718 GCA_043769005.1 Polaromonas sp.
CCAGCGTCCATATTAGGTAAGTAGCTATTTAATAAATAGCAAATAGAAAATTGAAAATAGCAAAGAGAAAATAGGTATTGCGAGAGGAACCGTCTGATGGCTTGGCTCCGATGTACCGCAGACTCCGGCTCACTTGCCGCAGGCGTGGCACAGATGCGCGCAGAACGTTCACTGCAAGGCTCTCCGCGATTGCCCACGGGCAACTATAGCCGTCCCTCTTCCACAGCGTGGCAGGCTATTTTGATGCCCGCAATCGCAAGCAGCGCGGGTCGCTCGGTGCGGCAGCGCGCGTTGGCATGCGGGCAGCGCGGGTTGAAGGCGCAGCCCGGCGGCGGGTTGAGCGGGTTGGGCACCTCACCCTGCACCGGCGTGCGCGCGCGGCCCACGTCGTGCATTTTTGGGATCGCATCCAGCAGCATGCGGGTGTAGGGGTGGCGCGGATTGGCAAACAGCGTCTGCTTGTCGGCCAGCTCCACCAGACGGCCCAAGTACATCACGCCCACCTGGTCGCTCACGTGGCGCACCACGGCCAGGTTGTGCGAGATGAACAGGTAAGTGAGCCCCAGCCGGCGCTGCAGGTCTTTCATGATGTTGAGCACCTGCGCCTGCACGCTCACGTCCAGCGCGCTGGTGGGTTCGTCACAGACCAAAAACTCGGGGTTGGTGGCCAGGGCGCGGGCGATGGAGATGCGCTGACGCTGGCCGCCAGAGAACTGGTGCGGGTACTTCACCATGTCCAACGGAGACAGGCCCACTTGCGTGAGCAGCTCGCCCACCCGCTGCCCCAGCTCGGGCTCCTGCATGACGATGCCGTGCTCTTTGAGTGGCTCGCCAATGATGTCTTCCACCGTCCAGCGCGGATTCAGCGAGGCGTACGGATCCTGAAAGATCATCTGAATGCGCTCACGCAGTTTGCGCCCAGCCTCGCTCTTGAAGGTGGCGTGCGCGTCCATGCCGTCAAAGGTCATGCCGCCGCGTGTAGGCGTGTACAGGCCCACCATCAGGCGCGCCACAGTGCTTTTGCCGCAACCGGACTCGCCCACCAACGCCAAGGTGGTGCCTTTTTCAATCTCAAAACTCACGCCATCCACGGCCTGTAGCATTAGCTTGGGCTTGCCCTCCAGCACACGGTTCAGCCAAGGTGGTGACACGTCAAAGGTCATGGCGATGTCGCTGACTTTGACCAACACTTTTCTGCCCTGTGTCATCGCGTCACCCCTTGGGCAGACTCAGAGCCGACGCTTGCATCTGTGCCATCGCTTGTATCCGGGCGGGCGCTTGGAGCAGCATGCAGCCAGCAGGCCGCGCGAGTCGCGCCGGCTGTCATCAATTCTGGGCGTTGCGACTGGCATCTGTCGAACACCTTGGTGCAGCGCGGGTTAAAGGCGCACCCCGCAGGAATGGCATTTAAGCGTGGCATGGCACCGTCAATCTGCGCCAGTACTTCGCGGTCAGCGGTAATGTCGGGTATCGCCGCCATCAGGCCTGCGGTGTAGGGGTGGGCGGGGTGGTTAATCACCTCGTGCACCGGGCCAATCTCGACAATGCGGCCTGCATACATGACGGCTACACGGTCACAGGTCTCGGCGATCACGCCCATGTCGTGGGTAATCAGCATCACCGCTGCGCCGCGCTCTTTGCACAGGGTTTTAAGCAGGGTGATGATCTGCGCCTGGATCGACACATCCAGCGCGGTGGTGGGCTCATCGGCCACGATGAGTTGCGGTTCTGCCGCCAAGGCCAGCGCGATCACCACCCGCTGGCGCATACCGCCGGAGAACTGGTGCGGGTAATGGTCGATGCGCTGCTCTGCCGCCTGGATGCCGGTGGATTTGAGCAAGTCAATCGCGCGTTGGCGTGCCTCGGCATCATTGACTGGCAGATGGGTTTGTATGGTCTCGGTGAGTTGCTTGCCAATGCTGTAGAGCGGATTGAGCGAAGTCAGTGGGTCTTGAAAAATAGCGCCAATTTTCCGCCCACGCACCAGGCGCATCGCCGCATTGGGCAGGTTATCTATGCGCTGGCCTTGCAGCAGCACCTGGCCGCTGGCAATGCGGCCAGGCGGCTCCAGCAGGCCGATGATGGACGCGCCCGTGAGCGACTTGCCCGCGCCCGACTCACCCACCACGCCCAAAATCTCACCGGGCGCAATGGAAAATGAAATATCGTCCAGCGCACGCAAGGTGCCACGCCGACCAGGAAACTCGACGACAAGATTTTTTACTTCTAACAGTGGGGCCTGGTTGTAGGCCGCTTCGGGATGGGTCATCATCTCAGCCTCGGGTTGAGTGCATCACGCAGCCAGTCACCCAGCAAATTCACACTCAGCGCAATCACAATCAGCATCACCCCAGGAAAGACCGTGATCCACCACTCGCCGGACAAAATATAGTCGTTGCCCACACGAATCAAGGTGCCCAGGGATGGAGAGGTGGGCGGCACGCCTACGCCCAAAAACGACAAGGTGGCCTCGGTAATGATGGCGGTCGCCACCTGGATGGTGGCCAACACCAGCACCGGGCCCAGCACATTGGGCAGCACATGCTTGCGCATGATGCGCAGTGGCGGCACGCCGGTAACGCGCGCGGCCTGCACATATTCTTTATTACGCTCCACCATGGTGGTGCCGCGCACCGTGCGCGCGTAATTGACCCAGCCTGTGAGGGTGATGGAAATAATCAACACGCCAAAGGCCACAGACTCTGGCGCGTTGGGGAACAGAGCCCGCCCGACACCGGCAATCAGCAACGCCACCAAGATGGGCGGAAAGCTCAGCATCACATCGCACAGGCGCATTAAAAAATGGTCGATCCAGCCACCCAAGAACCCGGCCAGCAGACCAAAGCTCACGCCGATCAGCACCGACAGCATCACCGAGATAAAGCCCACCGCCAGCGAGATGCGCGCGCCATACATCAAGGTCGACAAAATATCCCGTCCTTGGTCATCCGTGCCCAGCAGGTACTGGGACTTGCCCTCTGCGCTCCAGGCAGGAGGCAGGCGTGCATCAGACAGTTCCAGAGTCGTCAAATCAAACGGGTTGTGCGGCGCGATGACACCCGCAAACACCGCACAAAATATGCAGACAAAAGCTACCAGCGCCGCCCCCATGGCAACGGGCGAAGTGCGAAAACTGTAACCCACGTCGCTGTCAAGCCAGCGTGCTAATCGATTCATGAAAGCAAAGCTCAGTACAAAAAAAGGCGCGCCCGCAGGGCCGTCGCCTTTTTTGAGGATGGTGGATTACTTGGAAACTACAAAGTATTTAAAGTCCATGATGTTGTCGGCCTTTTGCACCAGCTGCACCCGGTTGCTCACGCCCCATGCCAGGGACTGTTGGTGCAGTGGCAAGTGGCCAATGTCATCCTGGTGCAATTGCAGCGCCTCTTTGATCATCGCATCGCGCTTGGATTTATCGGTCTCTGACTGGATGCTCAAAGTCAACTCTTCCACTCTGGTATTGCAATACGAACCCAGATTGAACTGGCCACCGCCAGCAGCGTTAGGGCAGCGCATGATGGCGTTGAGCACGTTATGCGCATCGTAGGTGCTGGAGGTCCAGCCCAGCAGGTAAAAACTGGTGTCGCGGCGCAAAATTTTGGGAAAGTAGGTGCCCTTGGTTTCGGTTTGCAGATTGATCTTGATACCAATCCTGGACAGGTTGGCCGCCACCGCCTGGCAAATTTCGCCGTCGTTCACATAGCGGTCGTTCGGGCAGTTCATGCTGACCTCAAAACCCGTGGGGTAACCGGCCTCGGTCAGCAGTTTTTTAGCCCCTTCGACATCGTAGGGCAGGCGTTTGTTTTGTTCTGGAAAGAAACCGTTGACTCCAGGGCCAATCAGCAGTGCAGCAGGCACCGCCGCGTTGCGCATGATGGAGCGGCGGATGCCTTCAATGTCTATGCCCTGGTAGAAGGCCTGGCGCACGCGCTTGTCTTTGAACGGGTTTTTGCCTTTCACGCTGGAGAACAGCAGCTCATCACGCTTTTGGTCCATGCCCAAGAAGATGGTGCGCAGCTCGGGGCCCTGCATGACCTTGGCTTTGCCAGCGGCATTGATGCGGGCTACGTCTTGCAGCGGTACGGGCTCCATCACGTCTACTTCACCACTGAGCAAGGCTGCCACGCGAGTCGCGTCGTTACTGATAGGGGTGTAGATGACTTCGGTGACGTTGCCGTCAATCTTGCCCCAGTAGTTGGGGTTACGCAGCATCACGGTTTTGACGTTGGGCTGACGCTCGCGCAGGGTGAACGGGCCAGTGCCATTGACTTTGAACGAGGCCGCGTTCTCAATCCCCTTGCGGCGATCTACGGGTCTGGTGGCCTGGTTTTCTTCGCACCATTTTTTGCTCATGATGGCGGGCAGGGTCACCACGTCTGGCAGGATCGGGAACGGCGCTTTAGTTTCGATTTCGACCACAAAATCACTGACCTTGCGCACTTCTTTAAATTCATTCACATAGCTCTTCATATCCGAGCCATCACCCGCTGCGCGGGCCATGGAAAATAACACGTCGTCAGCCGTAAAGGGCGTACCGTCGTGAAATTTCACGCCTTGGCGCAGCTCGAAACGCCACACGGTGGGCGAAGTTTGCTTCCAGCTGGTAGCCAGGGCGGGAGTGAGCTCCAGATTTCTGCCGCGTCCCGCCAAGCCTTCAAACATATTGCCTGTGACGCTGATCTGCAGCGACTCGTTCAGCGAATGCGGGTCCATCGATAGCGCATCGCCCTGGTTGCCAATCCGTACGGTCTCTGCATGTGCTATCGAAAAAGTAGCTGCTTGCGCTATTAAATAAAGGGCTGCAAGTGTATTTCTCTGGAATTTCATGGTTCACTCCGGTTAATAAAAACTCAACATAATTACCCCTTGGCTTTTGGTGCCAAGGGCATGGACTGCTCGATCAAACTGGCATGCAAGGCCGCGCCCAGGGGCAGCACTGCGTCGTTAAAGTCATAGTGGCTGTTATGCAGATAGCAGCCTGGCCGGCCGCCCGCCGAGTCGCCCTGCCCCAGGCGCATATAGGCACCGGGCTTGGCTTGCAGCATAAAGGAAAAGTCTTCGCCCCCCATGCTGGGTGCCATATTACGCATGACGCGTTCTTCGCCCACCAAACTGGCCGCTACGTCAGATGCAAAATGCGCCTCGGGCAGGGTGTTGATGGTGGCGGGGTAGATGCGCTCGTAGGTCACTTGCGCGGTTGCACCAAAGCCAGCTGCAATGGCGTTGCACAAATCTTTCAAGCGTTGCTCTACCTTGTCTTGCAGGGCCGGGCTGTAAGTACGCACCGTGCCCACCAAGGTTACGTCATCGGGAATCACGCTCATGGCCTGGGGGTTACCGCCCTGTAGCGAACACAGCGACAGCACCACGCTGTCGATGGCGGGCACATTGCGCGAGACGATGCTTTGCACGGCAGTGATGATATGCGCGGCGACCAGCACCGGGTCTACGCCGTTGTGGGGACGGGCACCGTGGCCTCCCTTACCTGTCACGACAATTTCCACCCGGTCTACCGCCGCCTGCATGGGGCCGGGTGTGATGCCAATAATGCCTGCCGCTGTCTCGGGCGAGTTGTGAATGGCATAGACCTGGTCGCAAGGGAAGCGATCAAACAGGCCGTCTTGCATCATGGCGCGGGCACCTGCATAGCCTTCTTCACCGGGTTGGAATATCAACACCGCCGTGCCCGCAAAATTGCGTGTCTCGGCCAGATAGCGCGCCGCGCCCAGCAGCATGGCGGTGTGGCCGTCGTGGCCGCAGGCGTGCATCAGGCCCTGGGTTTGCGACTTCCATTGAAAGTCATTGTGCTCGGGCAGAGGCAGCGCGTCCATATCGGCGCGCAGGCCCACCATCTGGGCGCGTGCGCCGGGCACCGTTTGGGCTTTGCCTCGTACCAAGGCCACCACACCCGTTTTACCCAGCCCGGTATGTACCTCGTCCACGCCGCAGACCTTCAGTGCCTCTTGCACCCGCTTGGAGGTATACACCTCTTCAAAGCCCAGCTCGGGGTGGGCATGCAGGTCACGGCGAAAGGCGGTGAGCTCGGGGTGGTACTGGGCAATGTGCGCAAAGGCGCGGCCATTGGCTTTAAGCAAGGGGGCAAGCATCAGTGGCCTCCCTGGGCGACGCGCAGGCGCGGATCGACCACAAAATACAGTAAATCCACCACCAGATTGATGATGACAAAAATCAGTGCAATCAGGCACAGATAAGCCGCCATCACCGGAATGTCGGCAAAGGTCACGGCCTGGATAAACAGCAGGCCCATGCCCGGCCACTGGAATACTGACTCGGTAATGATGGCAAAGGCAATCAATGCGCCCAGTTGCAGGCCCACAATCGTCATCACCGGCACCAAGGTGTTTTTCAGCGCATGGCCAAAGTGAATGGCGTTATTGGTCAGGCCCCGTGCACGGGCAAACTTGACGTAGTCGGTACGCAGCACTTCCAGCATTTCGGCGCGTACCAGGCGCATGATGAGCGTCAGCTGAAAAATAGCCAGCGTCAACGCGGGCAGCACAATATGGTGCCAACCCTTTGTGGTCAGCAGCCCACTGCTCCACCAACCCATTTGCACCACATCGCCCCGGCCAAAGCTGGGCAGCCAGCCCAGGCCCACAGCAAAAGCCAAAATCAGCAAGATGCCAATGAGAAAGGTGGGCAGCGACACGCCCAAGAGCGACAACGTCATCAACACCTGGCTGGAGAATGTGCCGCG
>JAYVJV010000153.1:0-12769 GCA_043769005.1 Polaromonas sp.
ATCGTCACCGAGGCCCGCGCACTGGGTGTGCGGGTGATTGACCGCTGCAACCTGACGATTTTGTTTGAGCCGGGGCAGGAAGATCTGGCACAGTTTTTGGCCGACCACAAAGTCGAGGTGGTGGCATCTCTACCCTGCTATTCGATGGAGCGGGTAGATAAACAGCGTGGCAAGGGCGTATTTGACCTGAGCATTGCAGCCTTGCAAAAACTCAACGCGCTGGGCTATGGTCAGCCTGGTACGGGCTTGATTTTGAACCTGGTCTACAACCCACAGGGCGCAGTGTTGCCACCCAATCAAAGCGTTTTGCAGGCCGAATACAAAAAAGAATTGTTGGCGCATTTTGGGATTGTGTTTAATGAGCTCTATGCTCTGACCAATATGCCTATCAAGCGCTTTGGCTCCATGCTGGTCTCCAAGGGCGGGTTTCAGCCCTACCTGCAATTGCTGAAAGACAGTTTTGTACAAGCGAATTTGGATGGCGTGATGTGCCGCAGCACCGTGAGTGTGGACTGGCAGGGCTACCTGTACGACTGCGACTTTAACCAGCAACTGGGCTTGCCCATTCCTACACAAATCAGCACCGATGCACAGCGCGCACAGCGCCCGCATTTGCGCGATCTACTGAGCACCGATTTAAAAGGCAAGGCCATCAGCGTGGCAGACCACTGCTATGGCTGCACTGCGGGCCAGGGCAGTAGCTGTGCAGGAGCGCTGCCTGCTTAGGTCCATCGCCATCGTGGTGCCTGTGCACAACGAGCGGGCAAACTTGCCTGCCGCATGGGCGCATCTGGCACCTTGTGTGTACCAGGGCGTGCAAGTGGTTTTGGTCGATGGTGACAGTACCGATGGCACGCCAGTACAGGCTCAGGCTTTGGGCTTTAGCGTCGTATCCTCTGAAAAGGGGCGTGCCGTGCAAATGAACACCGGGGTACAGCATGTGTCGGCAGATGCTTTTCTGTTTTTACACATCGACACGCAATTACCCGCTGGATGGTTGAATGCTGTTCAATCACATTTGCAGGGCAGCGTACAGTGGGGACGTTTTGATGTGCAGATTGCAGGCCGCTCGCCGATGCTGCGCGTGATTGCGTGCATGATGAACTGGCGTTCGCGCTATACGGGCATTGCCACAGGCGACCAGGCCATGTTTATGACCCGGCAGGCCTTCAGCACAGTGGGCGGCTTTCCACTGCAGCCTCTGATGGAAGATATTGAAATGTCCAAGCGCTTGCTGCGCCTGTCACGCCCGGCCTGTATTGCCGACACCGTAACGACATCGGGCCGCCGCTGGGAGCGCTATGGCGTGTGGCGCACCATTTTCCTCATGTGGCGATTGCGTTTTGCCTACTGGCGCGGCCAAAATGCTGCCGAACTGGCCAAGGCCTATCCATGAAGCCTGTACGCACCATCGTCTTTGCCAAAGCCCCCATCGCCGGCTTTGCCAAAACAAGGCTAATCCCCGCACTGGGTGCCCAGGGCGCAGCCGATCTGGCGCAGCGCATGCTACAGCACACGCTGAGCACCGCCTTGCGTGCTCAAGTAGGCCCCGTAGAGCTGTGCGTGAGCCCCAGCCACAGCGACCCGGTATGGCAGCGTTTTGAGATCCCCGAGACTGTGGCCTGGAGTGACCAGGCAGACGGTGACTTAGGCGCACGCATGGCGCGTGCCGCACAGCGCAGCCTGGCCCGTGGAGAAGCCGTCATCTTGATAGGCACCGACTGCCCTGACCTGACTGTGGCTATGCTGCAAGTGGCGACTCAGGACTTAACGGCTTATGATGCCTGCATGGTGCCCACGGCTGACGGCGGCTATTGCCTGCTGGGTTTGCAACACTTTGCCATGGCTTTGTTTGAGGCCATGCCTTGGAGCACCCCAGCCGTGGCAGCGCTGACCCTGCAAAGGCTCAAGCAACTAAACTGGCAGGTTAAAGTCCATCCCACATTGCACGATATCGACGAGCCCGCCGATCTCCAGTGGCTGCCAGCCAACTGGGGATATGCGGGCACCGCTGCCCCCGAAACTGCCCAGGTGTAATGAAGCCACCGCCCGCGCGACCACCCATTTATTCCCTATCATCAAAAAATCCACTATGTACGATATTGTTCAAGACTACTATGGCCGCCAGTTGCAAAGCACCAGCGACCTCAAAACCAGCGCCTGCTGCGACATCAGCTCGATTCCCGAGTGGCTCAAGCCCTTGTTAGGCCGCATCCACCCCGAGGTGCTGTCACGCTATTACGGCTGCGGCCTGGTGTGCCCGCCCCTGCTCAAAGGCTGCCGCGTGCTCGATTTAGGCTGCGGCTCGGGTCGAGATGTGTATGCATTAGCCCAGCTGGTTGGCCCGACGGGCCAGGTGGTAGGCGTAGATATGACGGACGAGCAGCTCGCCATTGCCGAAAAATACCGCAGTCACCATGCCGAGACGTTTGGTTTTGACAATGTGCGCTTTTTGCATGGCTATATTGAGCGGCTGGAAGACCTCGACTTAGAGCCTGGCAGTTTTGACGTGATCGTTTCCAACTGTGTAGTCAATCTCTCCCCCGACAAAGATGCGGTGATGCGTGGTGTGCAGCGCCTCTTGAAAAAAGGCGGCGAATTTTTCTTCTCAGATGTGTATGCCGACCGCCGCGTGCCCGATGCGGTGCGCAATGACGCGGTGCTGTACGGCGAATGCCTGGGCGGCGCGCTGTACTGGAACGACTTTGTGCGCCTCTCGCACCAGCATGGTTTTGCCGACCCACGCTTGGTCACAGACCGTCCGCTGGAGATCACCGACCCAGCCCTGGCCCCACGTGTGGGCAACCTGCGTTTTTACTCGGCTACCTACCGTTTGTTCAAGATCGACGGTTTAGAGACCGCCTGCGAAGACTACGGCCAGGCCGTGGTGTACAAGGGCACGATAGCCGACAACCCAGACCGCTTCGTACTCGATAAGCACCACAGCATCGACACGGGCCGTGTCTTTCCTGTCTGCGGTAACACCTGGCGCATGTTGAACGACACCCGCTTTGCAGAGCACTTTGACTTCATTGGCAATTTTGACCGCCACTACGGCATATTTGAAGGCTGCGGCAGCGCCCTGCCGTATGACGTCAATATGAATGCTTCAAGCGCGCCAGCCTGCTGCTAGACACGCGCTGCGCGGACAAACCCTGTTGCCTGGACAATTTTGCAGAGTAAGAATTGTGCAGGCAATCCGACTGACCGTACAACTAATGAGAAAAACCCCATGGACAAGAAAAAACTGATCATTTTGCTGGCCGTTGTGGCAGCCATTGCCGCGTTTTTTGTGTTCGACCTGGGACGCTATTTCAGCTTGGCCTACATCAAGGAAAGCCAGCAAAAGTTTGCTGATCTGTACGCGGCTCAGCCGCTCACGGTGATAGCGGCTTTTTTTGCCATCTATGTTGCTGTGGCGGCTCTGTCCTTGCCCGGTGCGGCCATCCTTACCTTGGCTGGCGGGGCCATTTTTGGCCTGGTCACGGGCCTGCTGATTGTCTCGTTTGCGTCCAGCATCGGCGCGACGCTGGCATTTTTGGCCTCACGCTTTGTACTGGGCGAGTCGGTGCAGGCCAAGTTTGGCCAGCGCATGGCCGAGATCAACAAGGGCGTGGAAAAAGAAGGTGCCTTTTACCTGTTTACCCTGCGCCTGGTGCCCCTGGTGCCTTTCTTTGTCATCAACTTGCTGATGGGTTTGACGAAGATGAAAACCTGGACTTTTTATTGGGTCAGCCAACTGGGTATGTTTTTGGGCACGGCCGTGTTTGTCAACGCAGGCACCCAACTGGCCAAGATTGATTCCCTCAAGGGCATCCTGTCGCCCGGCCTGCTTGGCTCCTTTGTGCTGCTGGGCATCTTCCCCTTGATTGCCAAAAAAATTGTCGATGGCGTGAAGCAGCGCAAAGTGTATGCGCGCTGGAGCGACGTGAAGCCCAAGACCTTTGACCGCAACATCATCGTCATTGGCGCGGGTGCGGGCGGCTTGGTGACTGCCCTGATCGGCGCGGCCGTGAAGGCAAAGGTCACTTTGGTGGAAGCCCACAAAATGGGCGGCGACTGCCTGAACTTTGGCTGCGTGCCCAGCAAGGCCATCATCAAGTCGGCCAAGCTGGCCCACCAGATGCGCCATGCACCCAACTACGGCCTGAACGCCGTAACACCAACCTTCAGCTTCAAGGCGGTGATGCAGCGGGTGCATGACATCATTGCCGCCATTGCGCCGCACGACAGCGTAGAGCGCTTTACCGGCCTGGGTGTGGATGTGCAGCTAGGCTACGCCAAGATTGTCAACCCCTGGACGGTGGAGATCGCCCTGAACGACGGCAGCAAAAAGACGCTAACCACCCGCAGCATTGTGATTGCCGCCGGTGCCAGCCCGGTAGTGCCGCCCCTGCCAGGTATTGAGCAATCGGGCTACGTGACGAGCGACACCATGTGGGATGCATTTGCCAAGTTGGATGATGCGCCAAAGCGCCTGGTGGTGCTGGGTGGCGGGCCGATTGGCTGCGAGTTGGCACAGAGCTTTGCGCGCTTAGGCAGTGCCGTAACGCAGGTGGAGATGGCACCGCGCATCTTGATCCGCGAGGACGAAGAAGTCTCCCAGCATGCATTGCAATCCCTCAGCAGCGACGGCGTGCAGGTGCTCACCGGCCACAAGGCCCTGCGCTTTGAAAATGCAGACGGCGTGAAAACCCTGGTGGTGGAACACGCAGGCCAAGAGAAACGCATAGAGTTTGACCAGGTGATCTGCGCGGTAGGGCGCATAGCGCGCCTCAAAGGCTATGGCCTGGAAGAGCTGGGCATTCCCACGCAACGCACGGTCGATACCAACGAGTACCTAGAGACCATTTACCCCAACATCTACGCCGCAGGCGATGTGGCCGGGCCCTACCAGTTCACCCACTTTGCAGCCCACCAGGCCTGGTACGCCGCCGTGAACGCATTGTTTGGTACTTTCAAAAAATTCAAGACCGATTACTCCATCATTCCCGCCGCCACCTTTATCGACCCCGAGATAGCCCGCGTGGGCCTGAACGAGCAGGAGGCCAAGGCGCAAGGCATCGCCTATGAAGTCACCAAGTACGGCATCGACGACCTGGACCGCGCCATTGCCGACAGCGAGGCGCACGGCTTTATCAAGGTACTGACCGTGCCGGGCAAAGACAAAATTCTGGGCGTGACGATTGTCGGCACCCATGCGGGCGACTTGCTGGCCGAATATGTGCTGGCGATGAAACACGGTCTGGGCCTCAACAAGGTGTTAGGCACTATCCACGCCTACCCCACGCTTGCAGAAAGCAACAAATATGTCGCAGGTGAGTGGAAGCGTGCACACCAGCCTAAAAAACTACTCGAATACGTGCAAAAGTACCATGATTGGCGGCGTAGCTAGGCTGCATACCAGCCTGCGTGTGGAACTATCGCTTTGCAATCCATTCCAAGACCCTATTACTGCTTGATAGAGAAAGATGTTTTATGAAACAATTTGCTAGCTTTTTGATAGCTGCTTACGCTTTATTTATATGGTCTGGTGCCGTATTTGCACAAAGTTTTGATCACAACTACGCGCAGTGGGACGCGCAGGTGAAAAAACATGTGAAATGGCTGCCCGACAACAAGCAAAGCCGCGTCAATTACAAAGGCTTTGCCGCCGAGCGTGCTGAGCTTGCCAAAACTTTGGAGAGCCTGTCTGCGGTCACGCCTGCCCAGTACGCCAGCTTTAGCAAAGAGCAGCAAATGGCGTTTCTCATCAACGCCTACAACGCCTTCACGATTGAACTGATTCTCACCAAATATCCCGACCTCAAGTCGATCAAAAACGTCACTACCTTTGGTAGCCCATGGAAGAAAAAATTCTTCCAGCTGCTGGGCGAAGAGCGCAACCTGGACTGGATCGAGCACGAGCGCCTGCGCCCCAACATCGCCGGAGGCGGCTTTAAAGACCCGCGCATCCATGTCGCCATCGTCTGCGCCAGCATTGGTTGCCCTGCACTGCCACCTGAGGCATTTACAGCAACCAAACTGGACGGACAGCTTGACGAAGGCATGACCCGCTTTGTCACCGACAAAACCCGCAATCGCTTTGCCGACGGCAAAATCCAGGCCAGCAGTATTTTTAAATGGTTTAAAGAAGACTTTGAAAAAGGCTATAAAGGCTTTAGCAAAGTAGAGGACGTGTTTGCCAAATACGCCGACAAACTCTCTGACGACTCCACCGCGCAAGGACAACTACGTGCCAAAACTGCCTCCATTAGCTATCTGGATTACGACTGGTCTCTTAACGACGCTGGCCGTTAATGCCGGTGCCGAAGTAACGCTGGGCAGCTTTATTCCAGCAGACGGTGCACAGCCCGCTGCGCCCTGGCGTTTTGTCGGCTTGCCAGAGCGTTACGCCAAGCCGCCCAGTGTGTTTGATATTGCCCAGGTCGACGGCAAAAGGGCTCTGCGCGTACGTACCGACAAGTCCTGGGGTAGCCTGGTGCACGCTTGGTCTGGGCCTGCCAGCACGCTGCAATTTCAATGGCGGCTAGACACGCCTTTGGCGCAATCGAACCTGAGCGCCAAAGCGACTGAAGATCTCGCGCTGAAAGCATGTGTCAGTTTTGACATGCCCGCAAAGCATATTCCCTCCGGGGAGCGCACATTGTTCAAACTAGCGCAATTTTTCAGCTCCGATAAATTGCCTACCGCCACGCTGTGCTACGTCTGGGGCCAAGCCGACAGCGTAGGCAGCGTGATCGCCAGCCCCGTCACGGCGCGGGTACGCTACATGGTACTCAATGCCGCAACCAGCCCACTGGGCACCTGGCAAGAGCACCGCCGTAACCTGCCCGCCGACTTTTTAAAGGCCTTTGGTGCCGAAACCACCACCGTACCCGCCGTCACTGCCATCATCATTGGTGCCGATTCAGACAACACACAAGGCGCAAGCCTGGCCTACATCAGCCAGATGGCGGTGTTACCGTGATGCGAATCGCGTAATATTCTCCGCCTCTGCCGCGACCACTTCACCATGACTCTCCCCACTGGTAAAACGCTGCTGCTCTTTGACTACGACTGGGATGCCAGCGGATTTGCCCGTCTGGCCCGCAATACCCAGCACCATTTTGACAGCCGTGGCTTTGATTTATTCTCCTTTCCAAGTAACACCCAGTTGGTCACTTTCGACATGGACCGGTTTGTGGCCAAGCTCGCCAAACAAGCTGCCGCCAAGGGCTGGACGGCCGTCTCTTCCCAACATGAACAGTTTGGTGCGCTGGCTGCTGCTTTACTGGCAGAGAAAATGGGTTGGCCCGGCACACCTGCTGCGGCCGTTGTAGCCTGCCAGCACAAACTGTATGCGCGCGATGTGCTCCAGCGCGTCTGCCCCCAGGCCAACACTGACTTTGCCCGCCTTCCCGCAGCCTATGGAGAACCTGCACCCGATGGCCTGCATTTCCCCCGCTTTGTCAAACCTGTCAAGGCGGCTTTCTCCGTGCTGGCCAAGGTTGTGCGCTCCAGGCAGGAACTGCACAGCTTTACCCGCTTCGGCGCCTACGAGTTATGGGTCATCAAGCGTTTGGTTGAGCCTTTTGAGCGCATTGCCAGGCGGCTACTACCCCAAGCGGGCACCGCCCACAGCATGATGCTGGAAGAGCCTGTGCATGCGGCCCAATACAGCCTGGACGGCGTGGTGCAGGATGGTGACATCTTGCCGCTGGGCGTGGTGGACTCCATCATGTACCCGGGCACGCAAGCGTTTATGCGTTTTGACTACCCCAGCCGACTGCCGCAAACCGTGCAAGCCAACGCCTTGGATGTAGCACGCAAGTTCCTCACCGAGGTGGGCTTTACCCATGGCCTGTTCAACATGGAGTTTTTCTACGACCAAACCAGCGACAAGCTCACGGTGATTGAATTCAATCCTCGCATGGCTTCGCAGTTTGCCGACCTGTACTTGCGGGTGGACGGAATAGACCTGTACGCCATGGCCGTAGCCCTGGCCCACGGACAAGACCCCTGGGCATTGCCCCGCGCACGGCCCAGTGCCCAAGCTGCAAGCAGCATGGTCTACCGCGTGTTTGATGCCACGAGCGCCCATCTGACCCAAAGCATTCCACCTATGCCCACACCTGGGCAACTGGCGCAACTTACAGCGTTGTTCCCCGACCATCTGCTACTGCAGTTTCCCAAAGCGGGCCATTCACTCGCACGCGACTTTAAATGGCTGGGCAGTTACCGCTATGGCATTTTGCATTTGGGCGGTACAAACGCAGCCGACCTGCGCCAACGCGCAGAGGCCGCCAGCCAAGTGCTGCAATGGCCACTGCCCTATGCCGACACAGCCGCGCATGCAAATGCAAACGAAACTTTTGCCCCACCCGAACCCTCTCACCTCTGCGCTAACCCTTCTCCCTCTTGGAAACTATCGACATGAACACTCTCGCATTCCCCCGCTTCACCTGTGCCACTTTGCGCCGCTTGGCTGCACTGTTAGCCGTAGCTGCTGTCAGCACCTTGATGGGCTGCGCCGCCATCAACGCCCAAAACCCAGGCGGTGCGCTCAAGCCCGTAAATGCCCATGTGGTCGACGACATCAGCCCCGTCATGCTCAAAGGGCATGACGTAGTCGCCTATTTCACCCAAGGCAAGCACGCACTGGGCAATGCCCAATTTAACAGCCTGTACGAGGGCGTTAATTTTCGTTTTGCCAGTGCCGAGCACAAAGCCCTGTTTGACAAAGAGCCCGCCAAATACATTCCCCAGTTTGGCGGCTACTGCGCCAACGGTGTAGCCTATGGCATCCCATGGGGTGGCGATGCCGACACCTGGGTCATCCAGGGCGGCAAGCTGTACATCTTCGGCGGCCAGGCCTCCAAAGACGGATTCGAGGTCGATATCCCCGGCAATATGGCTTTAGCCAACAAATACTGGAGCGATGAGATCAAGGGCAACAACAGCTTCATCCAACGCACCAAACGCATTGTCTTCAAAGTACCGCACTACAAGAGCGGCGAACAAATTGCCAAGGAAGTTGCAGCCAAAAAAGGCAAGGGGTAAAATCAATCTGGCTTTTGCCCAGGAGACTCTTTGTATGACCACCCCATCTGCTACGCTAGCCCAGCGCGTGCTGACCAGCCCTATTTTTCACAACATTGCTACCTGGCTGGCTGTAGGTGCAGTCGCCTGCCTGATGGGCTGCTCGGCCATGCAGGCGCAAAATCCGGTGGGTAAGCTCTCGCCAGTCAACGCCCATGTTGTGGACAGCGACAGCACCGTCATGCTCAAAGGCCATGATGTCGTGTCGTACTTCACCCAAAACACCCACGCTCTGGGTAGCCCACAATGGAGTAGCCAGTACGAAGGCATTACTTTTCGCTTTGCCAACGCCAGACACAAGGCCATGTTTGACAAAGAGCCCACCAAATACCTGCCCCAATACGGCGGCTACTGCACCAACGGTATCGTCTACGGCATTCCCTGGGGTGGCGATGCCGACAGCTGGATGATGCTGGACGGCAAGCTGTATATATTTGGCGGCATCGGTTCGCGCGAGGGATTTTTACTCGACGTACCGGGCAACACTGCCTTGGCCGATAAATACTGGAAGGAAGAGGTTGCTGGCAGCAACAGCTTTTGGCAACGCGTCAAGCGTTTAACGCTGCGTGTTCCGCACTATAAATCTGGTGAAACACTGGCTAAAGAAGTGGCGGCCAGGAAGGCCAAGAACTGATACTGCACGGCAGGCGTTAAAAGCCTGTGCGGTTCTAGTATCCTGCGCGGTTTTCTAGCGCAGCTTCGCGCTGCATTAAGACGGCCACGGCCTGGGCAGGTAGCATCCGGCCTTCGAGCAGGGCCCATACGCATTGCGTAATGGGCATATCAACTCCCAGTTGCTGCGCACGTTGCACGACAGCGCGGGCGCAGTGCACACCTTCTGCTACATGACCCAGCGACGCGGTGATCTGGTGAAGTGGCAGGCCTTGGGCCAGCAGCAGGCCGACTTTGCGGTTACGGCTTAGATCACCTGTCGCAGTAAGTACCAGGTCACCCAAACCACTCAGCCCCATAAAGGTTTCGGCTTTGGCACCCAGTGCCAGCCCCAAGCGCGTCATCTCGGCGAGACCTCGGGTGATCAAAGCGGCGCGGGCGTTCAGGCCCAGTTGCAGGCCGTCACACAGGCCGGTAGCAATGGCCAACACGTTTTTGACCGCGCCGCCAACTTCTACCCCCACCACATCGTCACCGGTATACACCCGCAGACTGTGGGTATGAAAAGCTTGCATCAGGGCATCACGCACCACCGCGTGTTGGCTTGCAGCGACCAGTGCGCCAGGTTTAGCCTGCGCGACTTCTTGCGCAAAGCTGGGACCACTCAAAATCCCTGCTCTTAAATGCGGAGCTACTAGCGCACATAATTCATGGGCTAACAGCCCATTGTCTTCAAAACCCTTAGCCAACCAAGCCACGGGAAGTTGGACGGCGGCTAAGGCAGCAAGCCACGCACGCAAGCCCGACAAAGGGGTGGCGAGGACAACCAGGTCGTGCACAGCAATCAAAGCCAGGAGTCGTGGCTGGTCAGGCACAGCTTGAACCACAAGGCCATCGGGCAAAGCAATCCCGGGCAGGTAGCGGACATTCTCACGGCTGCCCTGCATGCTGCTGGCCTGTCCAGCATCACGCGCCAGCAGGGTGACGGCATGACGCGGTACAGCGCTCACGGCTAATGCCGTACCCCACGCACCAGCGCCAATCACTATAATTTTCATAGCTGCTTACGCACTATTTAATTGGGCTGAAGTGGGATATCCACTGATATTTCACCCCCACGCCATGACCCAGGCAAGCAATAGAAAGCACCAGGCGTTTATTGGGTGATGCCGGGTGCGGCACCGGGCTGGGCGGCATTTTGCGCCATTTGCGCCTCGTACATGGCCTGGAAATTGATCTCCACCAAATGCACGGGGGGAAAGCCTGCACGGGTAATCACATCCGACACGCTGGCACGCAAATAGGGGTAGACGATTTGCGGGCAGGCCACACCCAGGATGGGGCCCAGATGGTCTTGCGGCAGATTGCGGATCTCAAAAATACCCGCCTGTGTAGCCTCGACCAGAAATACAGTTTTGTCCTTGATCTTGGTTGTGACAGTGGCCGTCACGCTGACCTCGTACATGCCCTCGGTAATGGGCGCGGCATTCACGCCCAGCTGGATGTCTACGGCAGGCTGCTCCTGCTCCAGCAAAATCGCTGGAGAATTGGGCTGCTCCAACGACATATCTTTGAGATAGACGCGCTGGATCTGGAACACGGTGTTATTTTCTGGAGCGGGAGCGGTTTGGGTATCGGCCATGGTGGGTTTTGGTTAAGTTACAAAGCAAAGCCCGCTGTTGACGCGGGCTTGTCCAGATTATCTCAGGGAAAGCTTTTCAAGCCTGGAGCAAGGCAAGCAAGCCGCCCTTGCCGTCCAGGGCGACCAGATCATCACAGCCGCCCACATGGGTGGTGCCAATATAGATTTGCGGCACGGTACGCCGTCCGGTCAACTCCATCATGGTTTTGAGGGCAGCAGGATCGGTATCGATACGGATTTCTTCAATGTGCTCGACACCCTTGCTTTTGAGAAGTTGCTTGGCACGTACGCAGTAGGGGCAGACGGCGGTGGTGTACATCTTGACAGCTTGCATGGTGTGGGCTCCAGGAGGTGTTGTTGGTTGGTTAAAAATAAAACTCAGGCTTTTTCAGTCGGCAGGTTTTCGGCCTTCCAGGCTTTGAGCCCGCCGGCCAAAGTTTGCACATTGCTAAAACCCAAGGCTTTAGCAGCCGCCTCTACCCGTTTCGCGCGAGCTCCCGTGGCGCACACCAAAACCAGGGGGAGGGCTTTGTTTTTCACTGCACCTACCAGCTTGGCATCAATCTCGTTGACCGGAATGTTTTTGGCCCCGCCGATATGCCCCGCCGCAAACTCTTCGTTCTCGCTGACATCAATCACCACCGCTTTTTCGCGGTTAATCAATTGAACAGCCGCATTAGGCGAGAGCGCGCCGCCACCCACGATACTGTCTTTGACCATGGGCCAAAACAGCATGGATGCCGAGCCAATCGCCACAGAAAAAAGCATCCAGTTATCAATAAAAAATTTCATTCAAATTCCAAAAAAACAGGCTCAGCTAGCCAAAACAGCCACTGCACCAAACCCGTTATTCTAAAATGGAAGCATGGGCAGTAACCGCTGCCCCTGTTTTTAACCTCTTAGAGCGCACAGAAAATATGTACAAACTGGTACTCATCCGCCACGGCGAATCCACCTGGAACCTTGAAAACCGCTTCACTGGTTGGACAGACGTGGACCTGACCGCCACCGGCTTGGAGCAAGCCAAAGACGCGGGCCGCACCCTCAAACGCTTGGGTTTTGACTTTGATGTGGCCTACAGCAGCATGCTCAAGCGGGCCAACCGCACCTTGTGGCATGTGTTGGATGAAATGGACCGCACCTGGCTGCCCGTGGTGAATGCCTGGCGCTTGAACGAGCGGCACTACGGGGCTTTGCAGGGCCTGAACAAAGCCGAGACAGCCAAGCAGTACGGCGACGCGCAAGTGCTGCTGTGGCGGCGCAGCTACGACACACCGCCGCCCGCGCTGGACGCGGCCGACCCCAGAAGCGAACGCGGCGATGTGCGCTACGCCAAGCTCGATACCAGCGATGTACCGCTGACCGAGTGCTTGAAGGACACGGTGGCCCGCGTGTTGCCGCTGTGGAACGAGTCTTGGCCCCTGCAATCAAGGC
>JAYVJV010000154.1:0-10553 GCA_043769005.1 Polaromonas sp.
CTTTGGCAGCCTCAATTTGATCTGCACCGCTTGCGGGTCTGGCCATGATGATCTCCTGGGGGTGGGGAGATCATATTATTCACTATTTTATTGGGAATCGGAATTACGACCAAGTTGTGCGATGCCTTCGACAAGCTTAGCCTGAACGGACGGAGTACACAGCACACTTCACACCGCCTTCAAACGCATCGCATTGGGCAGCGGCGTGGAGCGGCGCAGCACGTCTTCGGCCAGCCAGGTGGCGCTTTTGCGGGCGCGCTCGGCGACCAATGGCAAGGGCAGGTTGAGATAGTCGTCGTTGAACACTTCAAAGCTGTAGTCGCCGCTGTAGCCCAGCTTGTCCAGCCGCATGACGATGTCTACCAGCGCCTCGTTGTGCACGCCCTCGCCCGGGAAGACGCGGAAGGTGCGCGCGGTGTCGCGGCGCTCTTCAAAGCTCTTGGTCTCGTTCCACATGAAGTCGGCCAGTTGCACCAGGAAAATTTTGGCGGGGTCGATAAAGTCCAGCTCGTCCAGCGGCGTTTTGGCGGCCAGCACATGGTAGGAGTCGATGCACACCCCCAGGTTGGGCGCATCGGCGCGGCACACTACGTCCCAGGCGCTGGTGTATTCGTTGATGGTGCGGCCCCAGCTGAGGCCCTCAAACGCGATCTTGATGCCAAAGGGCACAGCCAGCATGGCCAGCTTGCGCAGGTCTTTGGCGATTTTGTCCAGGTCTTGGCTGGCATGGGCCGACACGGATGAGCAGGCCAGCAGCACCTTGCAGTCCAGCGCGGCGGCCATCTCCAGCATGGACTTGGCGATGTCTACCTTGTACTCGTGCAGGTGGCCGGAGAGTCCCTCAAAGTCGCGTAGCACCTGAAAGCCGGTGCCGCGCAGGCCACTGGCTTTGACGGCTTTGACGGCCGCTTGCAGGCCCTGCGGATGGCCGACCAGATCGTTGGCCTTGAGCATGACCTGGCTAAAGCCTGCGCGCTGCATGGCTTCCAGCTTGGCCTCGATCGGCCCAGCCAGGCTGATGGTGTCCATGCCAAAGCCGCTAATGATGTTGCTGGCCATGATTTAGGCCTTTGCTTTAGTGGCTGGGGCGGGCTTGGTGGCGGCTGTACCAGCCGCCTTCTGGCTTTGCACCAGCTCAAACACCACACCACCCAGATAGGTTTTGGTAATCGCACCGCGTTGCTCGGTGTGGGCAGCCGTGGTCTCCACAAACTCCATGCCCAGTTGGCGCAGCGCAGCGACAGCGGCCAGCACGTCGGGCACGCCCAGGCCAATGCGTTGCAGCTTCTCGTCGGCATCCAGCACATTCAACTCGGGTTCTACCAGTTGCAGCATGAAGGCGCTTTGTGCATTCAAAGTCGGGCTTTGCAGCAAGCGGCCCTTGGGCATGATGCCGAAACGCTTTTCATCGGGTATCTCGCCAAAGCCAAACAGCTCTTTGTAAAACTCGGTCCAGTCGTTGCTGCGCTCGGGGCCGATGTACTGCACTACGCCAAAGAAGTGAATGCCTGCGGTGGCTGCGGGCTTTTGATCCACCGAGGGAATGGGCGTGAAGTCCACATCGTAGATTGAAAATTCATGGTAACGGTCGACGAAATAAATGCGGCTTGCGCCCGCGCCGTGGATGGCGGGGATGTTCAGCTCCATCACCTCGGCGCGCGTAGGCACCTCCCAGGCGCCGCGCTCTTTGGCGTAGGCATAGGCCGCCCGCGCATCGCGCACCCGCAGGGCAATGGCCGAGATGGTGGGCACATCGCTGCCCTGCGCCGCGCCCTGCACTTCGCTGGGGTGGGCGTTCACTACCACATTCATGGCCCCCTGGCGGTACAGCAGCACCTCGCGTGAGCGATGCCGCGCCACGGGCTTGAACCCCATCATCTCCAGCACCTGGCCCAGGGCCTGCGGTTTGCTGGTGGCGTATTCAATGAACTCTATGCCGTCCAGGCCGATGGGGTTGGACGCATCGCTGAAGGAGGCTTGCAGCGGTTCGCGCTGGCTGGCGGCGGTGGTGAGGAGATCGCTCATTGTGTTTTACCTGGTTTTGAATTGTCTACGGCCTAGCGGGAGAAAGAGGGGAATTTTTGAACGCAGAGGGCGCGAAGGTTTCGCAGAGAGCGCAGAAAAGAAATACCAAAAAAAACCGAAAAAGAAGTTTAGTTTGAAAACCCACAACTCAAAATATTTAAATTTAATTTAAAACGAATTTACCTTACTTTTTCTTCTCAAATTTTGTATTCCTTTTCTTCTCTTTTTTGCGCCCTCTGCGAAACCTTCGCGCCCTCTGCGTTCAAAAATTCCCCCTCTTAAAGCTTCAAAAAATCTACGACATTATGAAGCAGCAACCACATGCCCGCCCAAAAACAAGCGTTCAATATTCGGATCCGCCAGCAATTCAGACGCTGGCTTATGCAGCACGCAGCGCCCCGACTCCAGGGCCACTGCGTCGTCAGAAATTTTTAAAGCGCTTTTCACGTTTTGCTCTACGATCAACACCGTAGTGCCCTGCTCGACCAGCTTGCGCAGTAGCTTGAATACGTCTTGCACCACGATGGGCGACAGGCCGATGGACGGCTCGTCGATCAGCAATACCTTGGGGCGTAGCAACAGGGCGCGGCCAATTTCGAGCTGCTTTTGCTCGCCGCCTGAGAGCGCACTGGCCTGGGAGTGCAAGCGCTCCTTCACACGCGGGAAAAACTCCAGCACCTCGGGGATGCGCTCGTGCGTGGTCTTGGTGCCCAGGGTAATGCCGCCCAGCTCCAGGTTTTGCCATACCGTCAACTGACCAAACAGGTTGCGACCCTGCGGCACAAAGGCAATGCCTTTGGCCAGCAGGTCTTTTTGCGTAGCACCCGAGATGTCTTGCCCGTCAAACAGCACCTTGCCTTGGCGCGGCTTCAGCAGGCCAAACAGGGTTTTCAGCACGGTAGATTTACCAGCACCGTTGGGGCCGATCAGTAGGGTAATGGCGTTACGCTTGATTTTGAGGTTCAGGTTGTTCAGGATCATGAAATCCTTGTAGCCTGCAACCACGTCCACAAATTCGATGCACGTATCGTTAGAAGTGGGGCTCATCTTCAAGCTCCCAGATAAGCGTCTAGCACTTGTTTGTTGCCGCGAATCTCGGCCGGGGTGCCAATAGCCAGCACCTTGCCCTCCACCATCACCATGATGCGGTGGCACACGTCCATCACAAAATCCATATTGTGTTCAATCACGACGAAGCTGCCCCTCTTAGCTGTTGCATTGCCAAAGCGCGGATTTTGGTTCAGGTCTTTCAGCAGGGTAGAAATACCGCCGACCAGCGAGGGGTTCACACCTGCACAGGGCTCGTCCAGCAGCACCAGATCGGGCTCGCTCATAAAGGCCATGGCAATGTCCACCAGCTTTTGCTGGCCGTAGCTGAGCGTGCCAGCTTTCAGGTGGGCTACATGCTCAATACGAAACTGTTTGATGAGTGCGTCGGCCTTGTCGCCTAAACCAGAATCTGACGGCGCAAACATGCGGCTCCACATGCTGCCCTGGTGCTCTTGCGCTGCGACGATCAGGTTGTCGCGCACGGTCATCTTGCCAAAGACCTGCAGGGTTTGGAAGGTGCGGCCCACGCCACGGCGGCTCAGCTCCAGCGGGCCCAGCTTGGTCACGTCTTTATCGTTCAGCTCTATCTTGCCTTCGTCGGGCGTGATCTGGCCGAGCATGGAATTGAACAGCGTGGTTTTGCCCGAGCCGTTGGGGCCGATGACCCCAAAGATTTCACCGGGCTGCACTTCAAAGCTCACGCCGCCCACGGCCTGGATGGCCCCGTAGGCCTTCTTCAAGTTGGTCACTTTGAGCAGACTCATTGCGCGGCTCCTGTCTGGGCAGCGCTGGTGTCTACAGCGCCCATGTCAGCGGCGCGCTTGGCGCGGTCTGCGCTGGCTTGGCGCGAGTCGCGTTTTTCTTTCAAGCGGTCTTTCAAGCTTAGTAGCCCATCGGGCAACCAGATCATCATCAGCACCACCACCAGGCCAAACAAAGGCAAATACCAGTTAGACAGCGCGGGCGCAGCGTCCCGTATCCAGTCGGGCACCACCACGCCCACGGCCGCGCCCAGCAGCGGGCCCCAGAAGTAGCCCGAGCCACCGACCACCACCATCAGGTACATCATGATCGACGCGCCCACGGCAAAGGGCGCTGGCTCGATAAAGTCCACCAGGGACGCAAACAGCACGCCCGCCACGCCCGCATACACCGCGCCGATGGCAAAGCTCATCAGCGTGTAGCTGCGGGTGTCGATACCCAGGCTTTCGGCGCGAATTGGGTTGTCGCGCAGGGCGGTAAAGGCCTTGCCCCAGGGTGAGCGCAGCAGGCCCCACAGCAAGGCAATCATGATGGCCGCGCAGGCCAGCACGAAGTAATAGTAAGCCAGGCCGCCCTTGAGCGAGAGACCAAAAATCTCGGGCCGGGCAATGCCGTTAATGCCAAAGGTGCCGCCCGTGAGCCACTCTTCATTGCGCATCACCAAATACATGGCGGTGTTAAAGCCCAGTGTTGCAAAGGCCAGGTAAATGGTTTGCACCCGCAGCGCCGGAAAGCCAACGATCAGGCCGACAAAGAAACACAGGGCTACCGCTATCGGCATGCCCAGCCACCAGCTCAGGCCCGCCTTGAGCAAAATGGCGACCGTGTAGGCACCGATGCCAAAAAAGGCCGCATGCCCCAAGGACTTTTGCCCCGCGTAGCCCACGGTCAGGTTCAGCCCCATGGTGGCGATGACAAAGATGAGCCAGTAGGTGAACAGGTAGACCCCGTAATTTTTAAGAAACTGCGGTGCAACCAAGATAACAAGAGCGCAAGCAGCTATAAAAATTATAGTGCCTGTTTTAACCGAACGCGCGCCATCGCTCTGGTTGGCAGGTACGGCGTTGGTGGTGGGGAGTGCGTTACTCATACCTTGCGCTCCTCTTTCTTGCCCAACAGGCCTTGTGGTTTAAACAAAATCACCACCATGAAAATAATCAAGGCCACTGCGTCTTTGTACGACGGCGAGATGTAGGCCGCAGCCAGGTTCTCGCTCACACCCACGATCAGCCCGCCCAGCAGCGCACCGCGTGAATTGTTGAAGCCGCCAATAATGGCGGCAAAAAACGCCTTGGTCCCCAGCGACTCGCCCATGTCAAACTTGGCCAAATATGTGGGCGTAACCAGCAGCGCCGCCATGCAGGCCAGCACCGCATTAATTGCAAAGGTATAAAAAATCATGCGCGGCACGTTGATGCCCAGCACGCTGGCGCTCTCGGTGTTTTGCGCCACGGCTTGCATAGCGCGGCCGGTCACGGTTTTGGCAATGAAGGCCTGCACCGCAAACACGATGATGAGGGCGCTGACCAGGGTGCCCACATCGCCCATGGTGATGGTGACCCCGGCGATATTGAACAGCTTGTCGCCAAACATCGACGGAAAGGCATGCGCCTCGGCGCTGTAACCTGCGCGCAGGCCATTGCGCATAACAATGGACAGACCGATGGTGGCCACCACGATGGGCATCATGCCAAACTTGAACAGCGGATCCACCACGCTGCGCTTGAAAGCCCAGCCCAGCACCGCCGTGGCCACAATCATCGTCAGGCCCAAGCTCACCAGCAGCGGTGCGCCCATGCCCATGAAGGCCAGCATGGCAAAGGCAGGCAGCATGACAAACTCGCCCTGCGCAAAATTGATGGTGCCTGCGGCCTGCCACAGGAGTGTGAAGCCCAGCGCCGCCAGCGCGTAAATGCTGCCGGTGGACAGACCGCTGAAGAAGAGTTGGAGGAAGTCGGTCATGACAGGATCAAGGGTACAGGGTCAAGGGCACAGGGTAAAAATGAAAACAAAAAAACCAGTGTGTTGCATGCCTCTTTGTTTCGGCCATGCAACGCACTGGTTTAACCCGCTGGGCGGTTTACTTCTTCGCGTTCAGCGGTGGCAGCACTTCAATCACTTCCTGCTTGCCATTTTTCACCTGCACCAGGTAACTGGCGCGGTCCAGGTCGCCTTTGTCGTCAAAGTTCACGTCCAGCAGCACGCCGGGGTAGCGCGACGCGCTGATGTTCAGGCCGTGCATGGCTTTGGCTACGGCGGCGCGGTCTAGCTTGCCGACTTTTTCTATCGCGGCCTTCATCGAATAAATACCGGTGTAGCCCTTAATGCCGTTGTGGTCGCTGATGTATTTGTAGTTTTGGTAAAACTTGGCCTTGAACTTGAGCATCTCGGGCGATGGTGCGTCCACCGTCAGGCCTACGTGGGCAATCGCGCCGTTGGCGGCCTCGCCTGCCAGGTCAATCACTTTTTGGCCCGTGAGCGTGGTCTCGCCGATGATGGGCTTGTTCCAGCCCTGCTTGCGCAGCTCGCGCAGGATGCGGGCCGACTCGTCTTCATTCAGGTAGACAAACACCGCGTCAGCATTGGACTGCTTGGCCTTGATGACGGCAGCGGAGAAGTCTACCTGGCTGGCATCGGTCGATACTTCTGTGGCGATCTTGGTGTTGCTGTTGGCCAGGGCTTTTTTAATCATCTCCAGCCCGCCCTTGCCAAAGTCGTTGTTCACGTAAATGATGGCCAGGTTTTTGATGTTGGGCTGGCTGGCAATGTACTTGGCCACTTTAGGCATGGCTGTGGCTTGCGTGAAGCTGGTGCGAAAGATGTAGGGGTTGCCTTGCAGGGTGATGTTGGCTGCCTCGCCGCCGGTCCAGTTGGGGATCTGCGCCTTTTCAGACTCTTTCATGCTGACGATGATGGAGCCGCTGAACACCGGGCCAAAAATGGCAAACACGTCCTGGTCGATGGCTTTTTTGGTCAGACCCAGGGCCACGCCGGGGTTGGTGGTGGTGTCAGACGTACTCAGCTCGATCTTTTTACCCAGAATGCCGCCGCTCTCGTTGACTTCTTTCACGGCCATCTCGACACCGTTCTTAAAGTTGGTGCCCGCTGTAGCGCCGCCACCCGACAACTCCACAATCGCCGCCACTTTGATCGTATTTTGCTGGGCAAATACACCTGTAGCGCCCGCAAATATTGCGCAAGCAGCTACTAATTTAAGAGCGAAACGTTTTTTCATTGGATAGCCTCGGTAAGTTTAAAAGTTAAATCAAGCACGCATGTGCAACCGTAGCGCATCGCTCAAAACAGCGGATGAACCACCCTTGCAGAACCACAACGTATTGTCCTTACATTGGTTACCATGCGTCTCTATTTTTGTACGATAATCGCACATATTAGTTTAACTATCGCTCTTTTTAAGGGTTTCACCGCCCTACCCCTGACCGCCCTGCAATTAACAGCACACGCCAGTGCAACACCGCTCCATGGCCCTATCCACTGCATCTGCCACCACACCAGCCGCCACACCCACAGTTACCAGCGCTGCCGTGCTACAGCGGCGCGACTGGATTGCAGGGCTGGAGAAAGGCCTGGGCATGCTAGAGGCCTTCAGCGACACCCATTCGCGCGTCACATCAGCGCAGATGGCCACCATCGTGGGTGTGACGCGCACGGTAGCGCGCAGGCACCTGCTGACCCTGGCGCACCTGGGCTATGTGGGCACCGATGGCAAGCTGTTTTGGCTCACGCCGCGCGTGCTGCGCATGGGGCAGGCGTTTATCGAGTCGTCCCGCCTGGCGCGGGTGGTGCAGCCGTATTTACAGCGCGTGACCGCTGGCACGCAAGAGATGGCCTATGTGAGCATGATGGAGGGCGACGACATCGTGTATGTGGCGCGCAACGGCCCCAACCGTTTGATGAACACCGGTTTTGTACTGGGCGCGCGCGTGCCCGCGCATGTGACGGCTGCGGGCATGCTGCTGCTGGCCACACGCAATGCGCCGCACTACGACGACTGGCTACGCCATCAAACCCTGCGCACCTTCACCCAGCACACTATCACCGACAAAGCCAAACTCAGCACTGCCCTGGCCCAGGTGCGCCAGCAAGACTGGGCCGTGTCTGAGCAGCAGCTAGAGCTGCACCACCGGGGCATCGCCGTGCCCCTGCGCGACGCGCGTGGGCAACTGGCGGGGGCACTCAGCGTCATCATGCCGATGCATAACGAATCGCAGAATGAAGCCTTAGGACGGGTACTGGGTGTGCTGCGCGAGACGGCGGCGGCGATACGCAATTTGATTTAACCAGGGCAGCACTTTGGCTACAGTCCGGTGGCGATCACGCCGCACTGCACCACAAAACTCAAGCTGGAGTTGGCCGGGAAAGTGGCAATGGCGACACCCGATTGGATAGCCGCTATCGTCAATGGGGCCGGACACACCGCCGCGCCACCCGTCACACTACACGTCACCGATGTACAACTCAGGCCCGTGACTGGCGGATCAGTGAGCACCGCACCCGTGGCAGCACTGGGGCCCAGATTGGCCACCGTCACGGTATAGCTGGTGGTTTGACCCGATACCACGCTGCTCACCCCATTGGTCTTGAAGATCGTCACATTCACCGCAGGCAGCACTGCTACCGGATCCAAAGCCGTGTTGTTGCCCGTCTTGGATGCGCCCTCGCAGGCGCAGGCCACGGTAGCGGTATTGGTAAAGCTGCCAGCACTGTTGGGGCTGACCTGCAAACTGATGGTGGGGTAGCTGCCCGACGCAGCCAGGGTATCGGTGCGGATGCAGGTGGCGGTGGCAAGCGTACAAGTCCAACCCGCGCCCGAGAGAGACAAGGCCACCATGCCGACAGGCAGGATATCGGCCACCGTCACCGCGCCAAACGTGGCAATCGTGCCGCTGTTGCGCACCACGATGGAAAAGGTTGGCGTGATGGGCAGCAGGATAGACTGTGCAAAGATGTCCGGCGTATGCGTTTTGACGATGGTTAAATCTGCCGACGTGGTAGTGACAGTGGCGGGTTGATCGCCTGCCGCAATAGGGTCAGCATCGCTTCCATCTGAAAACAAGGTGCCCAATGTCAAGGCCCGGTATGTGATGCTGGCCGTATTGGGAATACTTGTCTCACCGGGCGTATTGGCGTTCACCGTGACACGAAACTTCAGCGTCTGGCCGTCGCCAGGATTGAGCTGGCCGCCCAGCACCGCCGTGGCTGAGCGCCCGATGCGCACCACGATACGGTTATTGAGCGCGTCAAATTCTGCGGCATCGTCCCCAGCTGCATCAGTGCGTGTCCCTGTGGGCATACCCGTGCTGGTGGAACTGAGAACCAAGCTGCCGGGTACGTAGGTGGTATTGGGTGGAATGGCATCAATCAACACCGTATTGGTGGCCGAGTCATTGCCGGTGTTGGCAAATACCACGGTGTATTCCAGAATATCCCCCGGCGCTACCACGCCGCCGTTCACATCCAGCACCGACTTGGTAAAGGAGTCCTTGATATTGGGGACAAAGATATTGGTGGCAAGGGTGATGACGCCGGGATAAATCGTCTCAACGTTGGAGCCGATTTGAATGACCGCCGTCGTGGCCCCGTTGGGCAATTGTCTGTTGGGTGTGAACATGTCCGCGTCGTAGCCCAGCGTATTGAGGTAGTTGGGGTTGCGATCTGGGTTGTTGACCCCGGCGGTTGAAATGGAGCTATTGAAAACATCTGTGAGTGGATTGAGGGTATTGGTCACCGGGCTGAGTGTGGCCGTACTGGTGCCAAAGAGCAGGCCCCCGGCGGCGGCTTCGGCCGATCCCCGGTCGCCGTCGTAGGCCACCACGCCAAGCCTGGAGGTCACAGTACCCGTTGGGGGTGTGGTAAATCCGGAAAGGGAAATAACCACGCCGGGGATTGTATTGACCACCTGGAATCCGTCATACACCACCATGTTGCGGGTGGGCTGATTGATGTCTCTGAAGACCACCACTAAACTCCAGCCGGCAAACAGATTGACCGCGCCAGCAGTGGTCGCCACGTTCGCCACGGTGTAGGTGCCCGCGCCAGCACTGGCAACGATGCCTGTCACGTCCACAAACGACTGGTAAGCGCCGTTGGCCGTACCCGCAGCCGCTGTGTCATTGGTGACGCTGGCGGTCACGGTTTGGTAGGCTCCGCCGCTGGTGGGTGTGGCTATGGCAACGGCACCACGCAATGCGGTGGTGGCTGCGTTGTTGGTTGTGCCACCCCAATACAGGCCAGCAAATGCAACGGACGACCCGATTGGCAAAATAAGCCGCGCGCTGGAGGAGTTGACAGTGCTGGCATTGCCATCCACGTCAATGTTGATCATGGTGAAATTGTTGTTGGTGTCGGTACCTGCGCTGTTGGCGCGAACCGCAGGGCAGGCAGCGGCTCCGGTAGCTCCGGTCACCGTGCTGCAGGTCAAACTGGAATTAGCAGCAATCGTAATGTCGCCTGCTGCGTTAAGCGTAAAACGTTGCGCAAACGCACTGGTGGCGGCTTGCGCCTGTGGCAGGCTGCCCGCCACGAGAGCCAGTAGCAGCGCCCAGACACGCCCATCCCCAAACCATGACAATCGCAGCCTGCATATCTGGAACCAACACGAAAAAATTTGCATCACTTTTTTAAGTGTACGTCAACGGGCGGTAGTACCGAAACAAATACTGGAAGATTCGACAGCTCTAGTGCGAATACGTTCT
>JAYVJV010000155.1:0-10648 GCA_043769005.1 Polaromonas sp.
GCCTGCGACCAATATGGCGGTGCTTTAGAGGCTGCAGCCCAATGGAATAGTGCGCAAGCAGCTACTCTTTTTATAGTAGGCAAGAACGACCAGATGACCCCACCCCAAGCCGCGCAGGCGTTGATCAGCACCATGGCGCGGGCCAAGGTGGTGACTGTTGAGGCAGGGCATTCGGTGATGACCGAGGCCCCCGATGCCACCTTGTTGGCGCTACGCGATTTTTTAAAAACATGACCCCGCAGCGTGCCCGCGAGATCGCGGCCAGCTTTGATCTGCGCCAGCTGCCAGCAGACTTTCTGGCCAACCCCTATCCGGTGTACGCCGCATTGCGCGAGAGCGCGCCCATCCAGCGCATGCCCGACGGCTCGTACTTCCTTACGCGCTATGCCGACCTGGTGGCGGTGTACCGCGATGCGGCAACCTTCAGCTCGGACAAGCAAGCCGAGTTCACGCCAAAATACGGAGCGGGCGCAGCGCTATTGGCGCACCACACCACCAGCCTGGTGTTTAACGATCCGCCACGGCACACCAAAGTGCGCAAGCTCATCATGGGCGCGCTCACCCGCCGTGCTATTGAGCAGATGGAAGACGGCCTGGTCAACCTGGTGGACGCGCTGCTGGACAAGATTGCGGCGCAGGGCGGCGGCGATTTGATCGAAGACTTTGCCAGCGCCATCCCCATCGAGGTGATTGGCAACCTGCTGAACATTCCCCACGCCGAGCGTGCGCCGCTGCGCGCCTGGTCGCTGGCGATTCTGGGGGCGCTGGAGCCCACACTCTCGCCCGAGCAGCAGGCACGCGGCAACCAGGCTGTCAGTGACTTCAGTGCCTACCTCACCACCCTGATCGCCCAGCGCCGCCAACACCCCGGCAACCCCGAGCACGATGTGCTGACCCGCCTGATTCAAGGCGAAAGCAGCGACGATCCTCTCACTGAGCCCGAGCTGCTGCATAACTGCATCTTCATCCTCAACGCCGGGCACGAGACCACCACCAACCTGATAGGCAACGCCTTGGTGGCACTGCAGGAATGGCCTGAACAGCTGCACAGTATGCTATTAAATTTGCAGCTGCTTACGCACGATAATAAAGGGCTAGAAGCCTATTTAACCACCTGTGTAGACGAGTTTCTGCGCTTTGAGCCGAGCAACCAGCTGGGCAACCGCCGCACCCTGCGCGCCTGCCAACTCGGCGGTACGGCCCTGCCCCCAGGTGCACTTATCACCCTGTGCATAGCCGCTGCCAACCGCGACCCCGCCGTGTTTGAGCAGCCCGACACACTCAATCTCGAACGCCCCCACAACAAACACTTGGCCTTCGGTTTTGGCATCCACCAATGCGCAGGCCTTAGCCTGGCCCGGCTGGAAGGGCGCATCGCCATTGGCCGATTTGTGCAGCGCTTTCCAAAATTTCAACTCACCAGTCCACCCGTGCGCGGGGGACGCGCGCGCTTCAGAGGTTTTTTGCAAGCGCCATTTACCTGCCATCTGTAGTGCCATGGGCATGCGGCGCGTAGCGGTACGTCATGGATAATCGTTGCCACCATGCAACGTCCCTCCGCCAGCGTCTCCACCTCCGCCCTGATTTTCGACATGGATGGCACCATGATCGACTCCATGCCCTACCACACCCAGTCGTGGCTGGAGTTTTGCAGGCGGCGCGGTATCCACATCGACGTGCAAGACCTGTTGCAACGCACCACCGGGCGTACCGGCACAGAATGCATGGGCGAATTGTTTGGTCGGCCCATGACGGCCCTGGAGGCGCTGCCCTTGGTGCACGAGAAAGAAGACATTTACCGCGAACTGTTCGCACCCGTGTTTAAAGAAGTGGCGGGCTTCAAGGCCTTTGCCGCCCAGGCGCGCAGCCAGGGGCTGAAGATTGGCGTAGGCACGGCAGGAGACAAACACAATATTGCATTTGCCCTGGGGCATTTGAAGCTGCCGCACGCCCCCGACGTGGTGGTGGGTGGTGACCAGGGATTTGCTGGCAAGCCCGAGCCCGCTATATTTTTAGAAGCTGCTCGCGCACTTTCTGTAAGGCCTGGCGACTGTATTGTCTTTGAAGATGCACCCTTTGGCATTGAAGCTGCGCGCCGTGCGGGTATGCGGGCGGTGGCCATCTGCACCAGCCACAGCGCGCAGCAACTGGCGGGCCCCCATGTACTGGCCGCCGTTCCCGATTACCATGCGCTCTTGGACAACCAGTTTTTGGCTTCCCTGCAAGCCTCCCGCCCTTCAACCGACTAGCCAGAAAGCCCCACCATGTTTCGTGAAGCCACCGCAGCGCTCGTCAAGCGCGCCGACTATCGGCCACCCGCCTACTGGATCGACACGGTCGATTTAAGCTTTGACCTGGAGCCTGCCAAAACCCGCGTACTGAACAAAATGCGCGTGCGCCGCAACACCGAGGTGCCAGCGCAGCCGCTGCGCCTGGACGGCGACGAGCTGAATTTAGCCCGGGTGATGGTCAACGGCCAAGGCTGCTCGTTCAAGATGGACGGCGACACCCTGGTGCTGGCCGACCTGCCTGACGCTTGCGAGCTGGAGATCTTCACTACCTGCGCGCCAGCCAAAAACACCAAGCTGATGGGTTTGTACGTCAGCCAGGACACCTTTTTTACCCAGTGTGAGGCCGAGGGTTTTCGGCGTATTACCTACTTTTTAGACCGCCCGGACGTGATGTCGATGTACACCGTCACGCTACGTGCCGATGCTGTTGCCTACCCCGTACTGCTCTCCAATGGCAACTTGGTCGAGCAAGGCCCACTGGAAGGTGGCCGCCACTTTGCCAAATGGGTCGATCCGCATAAAAAGCCCTGCTACCTGTTTGCCTTGGTTGCTGGCAATTTGGTAGCACGCGAGCAGCGCATTACTTCGCGCGCAGGCAAAGACCACTTGCTGCAAGTGTTTGTGCGCCGGGGCGACCTGGACAAAACCGAGCACGCCATGAACTCGCTGATGCACAGCGTAGCCTGGGACGAAGCACGCTTTGGCCTACCGCTGGATTTAGAGCGCTTCATGATTGTTGCCACGGCAGATTTCAACATGGGCGCGATGGAAAACAAAGGCCTGAACATCTTTAACACCAAGTATGTGCTGGCCAACCAGGCCACCGCGACCGATGTGGACTACGCCAACATCGAAAGCGTGGTGGGCCATGAGTACTTTCACAACTGGACGGGTAACCGCATCACCTGCCGCGACTGGTTTCAGCTCTCGCTCAAAGAAGGCCTCACGGTGTTCAGAGACCAGGAGTTCAGCCAGGATCTGTGCCCCAGCCCTTCAGCCCGCGCCGTCAAGCGCATTGAAGACGTGCGCGTGCTGCGCACCGCCCAGTTCCCCGAGGACGCAGGCCCCATGGCCCACCCGGTGCGGCCCGATGCCTACCAGGAGATCAACAACTTCTACACCGTCACCATCTACGAAAAAGGGGCCGAAGTGGTGCGCATGATGCAAACTTTGGTGAGCCGCGAGGGTTTTGCCAAAGGCATGACCGAGTACTTCAAGCGCCACGACGGCCAGGCCGTCACCTGTGACGACTTTGCCCAGGCCATCGCCGATGCCAACCCGCAATCCCCCTTGAGCGCCCTGCTGCCCCAATTCAAGCGCTGGTACAGCCAGGCGGGCACGCCGCGTGTGAAGGCCCATGGCGTGTTCGATGCCGCAGCGCGCACCTACGCGCTGCACCTGTCGCAAAGCTGCCCCGCTACGCCTGGCCAGCCCCACAAAGAGCCCTTTGTCATCCCGATCAACTTCGGGTTGGTGAGCGCCCAGGGCCACGACCTCCCGCTGCAACTGGCCGCCGAGCCGCAGGCCGTAGCAGGCCAGCGCAGCTTTGTGATGACGCAGGCCGCTGAGGTGCTGCGGTTTGTCAATGTGGACTGCCCGGCAGGCAGCGAGCCTGTGCCTTCCATCCTGCGCGGCTTCTCGGCCCCGGTGATTCTGGACTGCGACTACAGCCAGGCGCAACTGCTGACCCTGCTGGCGCATGACAACGACCCCTTCAACCGCTGGGAGGCCGGGCAACGTCTGGGCCTCCAGTACGCTACACAAATGGTAGCTGCTTACGCTCATAATACTGGCTCTACAGGCAGTTTTGGCATAGAAAACTTCGCCCAATCACCGTTTGTAGCTGCGCTGCGCAGCGTGCTGCGCCACCCCGAGCTGGACGCGGCTTTCAAAGAACTGGTGCTGACCTTGCCCAGTGAAACCTACATCGCAGAGCAGCTCGATGTGGTCGACCCGCAAGCCATCCACGCCGTGCGTGAGGCCATGCGCTGTGCCCTGGCCCATGCCTTGCATGCCGACTGGGAATGGGCTTTTGAAGCGCACCAAAATGCCGGCGGCTACAGCGCCGACACTGTCAGCAGCGGCCGCCGCGCCCTGGCCAACATGGCGCAGGGCATGCTCTGCCTGGCGGCGCGGGACACTGGCGACACGGTGTGGCCGGGCAAAACCTACCAGCGCTTTAAAGATGCCAGCAACATGACCGAGCGCATGGGCGCGCTGTCGGCCCTGGTGGGCAGCGGCCACGCACATGCCGTACCCGCGCTGGTGAAGTTTTACGCGCTGTTCAAGGATGAGGCCTTGGTGATCGACAAATGGTTTGCCCTGCAAGCGGGCAGCACTGACCGGGGCGGCAATGTGCTGGCGCGCGTGCGCCAACTGATGACGCACCCAGATTTCAGCCTGAAAAACCCCAACCGCGCCCGCAGTGTGATCTTCAGCTATTGCAGCGCCAACCCCGGTGCCTTTCACCGCCAGGACGCGGCAGGCTACCTGTACTGGGCCGAGCAGGTGCTGGCGCTCGATGCCATCAACCCCCAGGTAGCCGCCCGCCTGGCCCGCGCCATGGACCGCTGGAAAAAGCTGGCGCAGCCTTACCAAAATGCGGCACTAGAAGCGATCAAGCGCGTAGCAGCTAAAGGCGATTTGAGTAACGACGTACGCGAGGTGGTCTCGCGGGCGCTGGCGGATTGACCGCGTTTAAGAAAATTCCGAATAGAAATACCGAAAATTTTTTGAACGCAGAGGGCGCGAAGGTTTCGCAAAGAGCGCAGAAGAAGACAAAGGAAGGAATAAAATTAAATAATCAATTCATTGAACTTTTTGTTTCATAGATTAGGTTTTTCTTTTTTCTTTTTTCTTTTTTCTTTTTTCTTTCATTTTTTTTTATTTTTTTTGGGATTTCTTTTGTATTTTCTTTTTTGCGCCCTCCGCGAAACTTTTGCGCCCTCTGCGTTCAAAAAATCTTCTCCCCCCTCCGCAGCCATAACACCATGACCAGCAAAATATCCCTCACCAGATACCTCGTAGAGCAGCAGCGCCTGGACGGACGCATACCGCCCCAACTGCGTCTACTGATCGAAGTAGTCGCCCGCAGTTGCAAAAGCATCAGCCATGCAGTCAATAAGGGCGCGCTGGGTGGTGTGCTGGGCTCGGCGGGCAGTGAAAACGTGCAAGGCGAGGTGCAGAAAAAGCTCGATATCATCGCCAACGAGGTATTGATCGAGGCCAACGAATGGGGCGGTAACCTGGCTGCCATGGCCAGCGAAGAGATGGACAGCATTTACCTGGTGCCCAACCGCTACCCGCAGGGCGAATACCTGCTCTTGTTTGACCCCCTGGACGGCTCCAGCAACATTGATGTGAACGTCAGCATTGGCACCATCTTCAGCGTGCTCAAAAAGCCGGACGACCATGACGCGGGCGTGGAAGAAAAGGACTTTTTGCAAGCCGGTAACAAACAGGTGGCCGCAGGCTATTGCGTGTACGGCCCGCAAACCACCCTGGTGCTCACCGTGGGCGACGGCGTCGCCATGTTCACGCTGGATCGTGAGCAAGGCAGCTTTATCCTGACCGAAGAAAACGTGCGCGTGCCCGCTGACACCAAAGAGTTTGCCATCAACATGAGCAACATGCGCCACTGGGCCCCGCCCGTGCGCAAGTACATCGACGAATGCCTGGCTGGCAAAGACGGCCCGCGCGGCAAAGACTTCAACATGCGCTGGATTGCCAGCATGGTGGCCGATGTGCACCGCATCCTCACACGCGGCGGTGTCTTCTTGTACCCCTGGGATAAGCGCGAGCCCGACAAGGCCGGCAAACTGCGCCTGATGTACGAGGCCAACCCCATGAGCTGGCTGATCGAGCAAGCCGGAGGAGCAGCCACCAATGGCAGGCAGCGTATTTTGGACATCCAGCCCAGCAAGCTGCATGAGCGCGTCAGCGTCATCCTGGGCAGCAAAAACGAGGTGGAGCGCGTCACCGCCTACCATTTAGAAACAAAATAAGCCTGTAGCCCAATAAAATATAGTGTAAGCAGCTATTAAATACATAGCAAATACTATGCCTAAGCATCCTGCCTTGCCGCGTCCTGATTTGTTATAATTGTGTAATAGCCCATGTAGCTCAGTTGGTAGAGCAACGCACTCGTAACGCGTAGGTCAGCAGTTCGATTCCGCTCATGGGCACCACACATCAATCCGGACAGGTTCAAAGCCTTCCGGATTTTTTTATTTCTCCTCTGAAAACACCTTTTTATCGTGCGCTAACGTCCGTGCAAGTGTAGCACCATCCGGGGTACTTAGGGGGTATAAACGAGGGTATCGGTGGGGGTACAGGATTTAAAACTTACAACGCGCTCAAGGTCAACGCCCCTCCCAGTCGTTGGTTTGCTGCAATGCAAACTGCAAACCAATGCAAACCATCTATAGCGCCTTGCAACCCCGCGAACACTGGGCTTCAAACTACCCGCATGGCAGGTGGTGCCGGGAAGTACCTTGGGTTTGTAGCGCCATCGCACTGTGCAAGCCAGGGCGTGCCCAAGCAGGTGAGACAGCAGGCAAGCATGGCAGCACCAGTCCAGTCCAACGCCACCGATCAGAGCCAAACAATTTCTTTTATCTTGCGGGTCGTATTCGTGCCCGCAGGGCTGGAAAAAACCTCGGAAAGTACCTTTTTTCTTTTCACGGCCACCGGGTTTAGGTGTTTCGCAGACGTGGGCAACGTGGGCAACTGTGTCCATTGCCGTCCATAGCGGATAAGGCGGGGGTATAAATCTGCGCATTGGGGGTATGTCTGACACTGGCCAGCATGGCGGGCAAGCACTAGCCAGCATGGTGGTAGTCGTCTATTTTGGAAAAATGCAGCGCGAAAGTAAACCCCACGCACGCGGCCACCGCCGCCGCGCCGCCTGTGCCCGTGGGCACGGGTAAGGGCAATGGGGCTTACTCTGCTACATCCAGGATGCTGGCTTTGATCTTGATTACCAAGGTATTACCCATGCCAGGCAAACGCTCACGGCGGGCAAGGTGGCCACCTGTGGCAGGCTCTAGGTGCCCTTTGTCGCGTAGCAGCCGCTTGACGGCCATGGGGTCAAAGCCTTGGCACAGCTCTTTATCGAACACCTCGGGGAACACAAAATATTCCACAGCGGTTTGCTCTGCGTCACCATCGCTGATGCGTTCGCCATACTCGCGCTGGTGGTCGGCATGGGCTTTGATGGCTTTGCCCTCGGATGTGACCATGCGGCGGTAGCCCGCCCGTGACAGCGTGTTAGGCGCGTGGTCGTCACCCGCCCGGTGCCACCACGTAAAGCGGCCCGCCCCGTGCAACTGTATGAAGTTGCGCACCTGTGCCAGCATGCTGTATTCCTCTGCGTTGCCATTGCCACCGCGTGCAGCTAGCCATGCATCAAAGCACGATTTAGCCGCCCGCGTAGCTTCACCCTCTGGCCAGCCCGTTAGCCCCGCCGTGGTGGCCAGTTCGCCCGCCGCTGCTACCAATGCAAAGCGCCTGCCCACGCGGTGCACCTGCCCGCTGCTACCTGTGGCTATCCATGCGCCTGCAATCGCGTCTATGGCCTGTTTGGTGCGCTGGCCTATGCCGTCTTGCGTGTCGATCACATGCTGGATAAACGCCACGCCTGCGCTGCCATAGTGCCTAGCCGCTGCCCGCGTGGCAGTGTCGCTGAACGCTGCGCCGCTTTCTATGCCGTGCAAAGTTTCAAACGCGCCCAGGCTTGCGCCCGGGTCCGCTGGTATGTCGCACATGCGCAGCTCTTGCCCGGCTCTGGCACGCTTGCCACCCTCTGCCATGTGCTGGGCTAAGCCAATTTCACCCGCGCTTAAGAACAGCAGCGTCCAACTAAGCCGGGGCTTGGGCAGTGCGGTGCGTGCTGCCCGTGCTTTGCTCTGGCCATTACCCAGCATGTAGGCCACCTCCCCGGCTTGCTTGGGGTCAATTTGTGCCAGTTCGTCTAGCACCAGCAAGGCATCGCAGTGCTGGGCTGCAATGCTTTCAATGGCGTTGTCGGTGGCACGCCAGCGCTGCATATAGCTTTGCCCACCAAACACCGATGCGGCCACCCGTAGCGCCGTGGTCTTGCCGCAGCTAGAGTCACCTTTAAGACTGAAGCCACCCGATTCACCACCCACCCAGCGCAGCAACACGCCCGCAAAGGCGCAGCTCACGCTAAAGGCCAGGCGGCTATTGCCCACGCACAGCGCGGCCACTTTGCTACGCCATAGGTCTAGCGTGCCAGCGCTGCGAAAGGTGTTTTCCATGGCGCTGTCGCTTTGGTAGATCACCCGTTCACCCTCTGCGCTGCCAATGGTTTGCTTGGGCAACACATACACCTTAGCCCCACTCTCTGCGGTGTGCCAGCCTGTACGGTCGGTACAGCGTGCCCAGGCCTGTGGCTTGCGGCTTTGGATGTACTCAGTCAGCCGCGCCTTGGCAGCGCTGCCCGTTTGAATGCGCAGCCCCATGCCTAGCAGCGCGGCGCGGTATTCGTTACCATCACCCGACAACATGCGGGCGGGCATAGGCCATTGCTTGGCATGGTGTAGCGGGTCTTTGAACTCCAACAGATAGCCAAAGCCGTTGCCCTCAAAATCTCGTGTGCCCGCGCTCACGTCTAGGCGCGAACAAAGCCACATAGGCGGCTTAGGTTTGCCTTCACTGTCGCGGCCACAAAACCATACGCCTGTGTCTCGCACTTGGAATAGATCGTTGTCGCCTTGCGGTTCACCACTCTGGCCAGGCGCATCGCTGCCCGGTGCATCGCCTTGCCCAGCGCCTGTAATACTTGCCCTCACGTCACCATGTACCGTGGCTGGTGCTTGCACTGCTTGGGCATCTATGGCCGCTTGCACCTGGGCACGCACGGCCTCTAGCCCCGCCCGTTGATGCAAGTCGTTAAAGTCAGTTTCACCAGCCAGCAAACCAGCGGGGAACACGGCCACACCCTTTACAGCTTGCGCGGCGGCGGTGGCTTTTTCTTTGCCAGCGTTGCGGCCTGTGCTGGCTTGCGTGTCGTGGTCATCATCACCGCACAGCACCAGCGTAGTGGCTGGGTGGGCGGTGCGGATGCTGGTGGCTACGGCTTTCAGGTTGCCAGCGTCAAAGGCACAGGCCACCGGGTAGAGTGTGGCCTGGTGCAAGCTGGCAGCGGTAGCGTAGCCCTCTGCTATCAGGATAGTAGCTGCTTGCGCACTATTTGATTGGTCTACACCCAGTAAATGCCATAAGCCCGACTTGCGGCCACCCTTCATAAACAGCTTGTCGCTGCCTTGCGCGGGCTTGGTGGGCAAGATGGTTTGCACATTCCACAGCGTACCCGCCGCATCGCACAATGGCACCAGCACCGCGCCGCTAGCCTCATAGCGCACGCCATAGCCTTGTACACCCTTGCGGGCTAGGTACGGGGCTGCAATGGCCTGCGCTGTGCCATCCGTGCCCGGTGGTGGGCTGTCGGTGGCCGCGTCCCAGCGCTCTACAGCTTGCACAGCGGTAGCTGCGTGCTGGGCAGCGGTAGCCTCACGATCACGCTGCGCAGCGGCGGCGCGTTGCTGGGCTTGCTGCTTTAGTTGCTCGGGACTGGGGGCATGGGTATGTGGTGCATCGGGTGCAGACGCTTGCACATCAAAGCCTTTTTGCCGGGCTTGGTGCAACAAGGTTGCAATGGTTACGCCGCCGTCCGGTCGAATACTCTTCCAAGTAGCTTTGGTAGACGCAAGGGTGTAGCTGTCGGCGGTGCTGGACCATTGGTCATACAGCGCAAGGCCAGTATCGTCCGGGTACTCGTTTTTGATGGCCATGCCAATGCGGGCCCAGTCGTCACGCGGTAGGTTTGCCGATATGTGTGTGAGCGCGGCGCGGATTAGCTCGGGGGTGATGGTGATGGTCATTGCGTGTCGAATAATTCTTGTTGTTGTTTTGTAGGCCGTGACACCAAAAAGAACAGCCAACGTCGTCGTTGCTTTGTACCGTTTTGGCAGACTTCAGGTGACGGTTTTCTACGAATGGCGTAACCCAATTCATGGCGCATCACTGAGCGCAGCTTTGTGACACTTAGCAGGTCACACCAGGCCTGCGCCTGCTTGTCTGCCACGCCCTCGGGGTGTGACTCTAGACAGTCGGCATAACGAAGTGCTTGCCCTTCGCGGTCATCGGGTGGAAGTGCAGTGAGTTTTTCCGTATCAGTCATTGCGTACCCATGGTGCACCCACCAATAGGCGGGCGCTACGAACGTGCGTTATTTTGATTCCCAATAAAATAGTGAATAATATGATCTCCCCACCCCCAGGAGATCATCATGGCCAGACCCGCAAGCGGTGCAGATCAAATTGAGGCTGCCAAAG
>JAYVJV010000156.1:0-48416 GCA_043769005.1 Polaromonas sp.
TGTAGCACTAAAAAAGTCGTTGGTATTTTTGGGCGGCACCACCCCCAAGTGCTTGTACGCCGCCAGCGTGGCAATGCGCCCACGCGGTGTGCGCTGCAAAAAGCCTTGCTGGATCAAATACGGCTCAATCACATCTTCAATCGTGTCGCGCTCCTCGCCAATGCTGGCGGCAATATTGTCCAGGCCTACCGGGCCGCCGTCAAAGCGGTGGATCACCGCCTCCAGCAGCTTCCTGTCCATGATGTCAAAGCCCTGCGGGTCAACGTCGAGCATCTTGAGCGCCAGGTTGGCAATGTCCAGCGTGATGGTGCCCTTGCCCTTCACATCGGCATAGTCGCGCACGCGGCGCAACAGGCGGTTGGCGATGCGCGGCGTGCCGCGTGAGCGGCGGGCAATCTCATAGCCGCCGTCCTCGTCCATCGGCGCATTTAGCAGCGCGGCGCTGCGCTTGACAATGCGCGCCAGCTCTTCGGCGGTATAAAACTCCAGCCGCGCCACAATGCCAAAGCGATCACGCAGCGGGTTGGTCAGCATGCCCGCTCTGGTTGTTGCGCCCACCAGGGTGAAGGGTTGCAAGTCCAGCTTGATACTGCGCGCCGCCGGGCCTTCACCGATCATGATGTCGATCTGGTAGTCCTCCAGCGCGGGGTACAAAATCTCTTCGACGACGGGGCTCAGGCGATGGATTTCGTCGATAAACAGCACGTCGTTTTTTTCCAAGTTGGTCAGCAGCGCCGCCAAATCTTTGGGCTTTTCCAGCACCGGCCCCGAGGTCTGGCGCAGGTTCACCCCCAGCTCGTGCGCGATGATGTGACTCAATGTGGTTTTACCCAAACCGGGCGGCCCAAACAGCAGCACATGGTCCAGCGCTTCGCTGCGCATTTTGGCCGCGCCAATGAAAATTTCCAACTGCTCGCGCACCTTGGCCTGCCCCACATACTCGTCAAACAGCTTAGGCCGTAGCGCCCGCTCAATCGCCTCTTCCTTGGGCGAGTCGGGGGCCGCAGAGATGATGCGCTGGGGGGCGGAGAAGTTATCGGTTTGGATGGTCATGTGGTGCGCCTTTTGAGCTCCATCGTTTCATGCGATTTGTCAAATCCCATCGCGGCAAAAAAATGGGATGCGCCTTCGCGGCCCGCGCGCAGCGTCCACGTCACTGAAGGGCGGCCATAGCTGATGAGCGCCTCTACCAAAGCCCGACCAACACCTTGCCGTCTGAAGTCTGGATGAACAACCAACATAGAGATATAGCCGTTGCTGATTCGATCCGTCAGTGATCTGACAAAACCTATCACTTGCCTGCCCTGAACAGCCACCAGCACTTGTTCTGAGTTATCGCAGAGCATACGAAAATCCTCGGCATCACGAATCCGATGCGCCCAGCCGTTAACCTCGAGAAGCCTCTGCGCTGCGTCGTACTCAGAAAAATCAATATCACGAACGATGAAATTCATACGCTCACCAATGCGACGATGTCATTGAGTTCAGCGCAGGTCTGCTTGAATATCGCATCCTTCACTTTGCCCCACGGATGAGGCCGTGCGCCACGGTGTAGCCAATCAAGGCTTTTGGGTTGGTTGCAAATGATGAAGCTTTGCTCGCCTGCGGCTTTGCTGTTGTCGATAGCGAAGGGGTTGGTGGCGTTCGATGCTGCGGTGGACATGGGCAGACCGATCACCATATTGGTTTTCGCGTTGTAGATTTTGGGAGAGAGCACCAGGACGGGGTGCGGATCTTTCATTTCTTTACCTGCTTGCGGATTGCAGTTGATCCAGATGATATCTTTGCGATCAGGTATCCAGCCTTTTGGTGCTGTGCTCATGTGCGCGCACCAAACTCAGCACCGACTGAACCTCCCGCCATCAGCTCACCACCGTGAATCGCGGAATCATACGCTTTGAGTTTTTGCGCAAGCGTAGGGCGAGCGCGATGCGCCACCAATTCAAGGCGCCCTTTGCCCACGACACTCACTTGCAGCGGTGTGTCAACTGATACACCCATCGCTTGCATGAGTTGACGACTGAGGCGAATACCGTGGCTGTTGCCCCAGGGGGTGATTTGGATAGTTGCTGCGTTCATAAAAATAGTATATCCGAATGGATATCCAGATGGAAATAGAAAATCACTTTTAATTTGTTTTGCGATGTTCAGATTCGAAGCATATTTCTTCAAGAACTCGCACTGTTTCCATCAGAGCTTGGCGCGCAAGGTCAAGTTGCTCACGGTTGCAGTTCGCAACCTCAGCCATTGGTAGCGCTGGCGTTCCACCAAAACCGTACGCAATTTGCATTTTTTCGGGATTGTCCTGAAACTGGAAAGAACCATCTCCAAGATCAATTTTTTCCTGACCAAAACATACGTACCGCTTAACAAAGCGAGTTTCCCCATATTCCAGCCGTGGGCCGATGTAGTGACTCGAACTGTTTCGCCAATCAAGAGTGGATGACCTGTATGAATCGCTATCTATTTTTTCAAGTAACTGGATCAGGTGTGTAGTACCGCCCCACTTCCCAGACAGCTGACGCAGTTGTTCAAATGCTTTCTTGCGTGGGAGAAAATACTTGTGTGCGTCCACTGAGCCATTTTGTAGCCGCCGAAATACTTCTCTGTCTTGTTCAAGTTCGTCCTTGTGAGTGTTGTCGCGATTCAATAGTCCGAGATGCATCGCCAGCGAACAAAAAGTCATTAATGAATCGCGAAAAGCAGAGGGCATGTGCAGACAGAAGAATGCCAACGGTTCTGAGAACTTCCACCGGATATCCCAGGAAAGCTGCTCGGAACTCGCCGCTATGCTGACTGCGTTCCAGGCATGCCACGCATACAGTCTGTCTTGCCAAGCATTGTAGTTGTTGATAAGTTCGCGAATATCGGAGACTAAAAGCTGACCATCAAGGAGTCGCATAGGTGCCGACTCTAGCCGAGCGGTAATGTCAAACGGGAACGGATGCTGCTGTCCTTCAAGCTGGTCTAAATGCCGCCAGTATTCCTTGTATGCATCAACCAATGCCGCTCGATGCCGAGTCACATCAAACGTTACATCTTCCTTACTCACTTCCTTATTCATTTGCCCAGCGCCTTCAACGCCAACGTAATCCTCTCACTCACTCCAAATTTCTGCCGCAGAGCTCTGAGCGCGAGAACTGCATCACGGTCGCTGTGGCGTAGGTCGATCAGGTCTTGCAAGACATCGGCCTGGTTGTCGTTGGTAATCGTGGCGTGGTGTTTGACCATTATTGCAAACCCGCCATATTTCGCACTGCGCCACGCAACTCCAGCATCAGCCGTGTCTTCTCAAGCTCTTTTTGCAGCACCTCGGCATCCGGCAACACAGTTTTATAGTTGGCGGCCATGATCTTGTTGGGTAGTCCGTCCAGGGCGTACCGTGCCAAAGCGTGCCCTTTGTCTGCGCACAGTATTAAACCCACAGGCGGGTTTTCACCCTCCATTGTCCAGTGCTCTTTGGCGTAGTTGCAGTACATGTGCATCTGGCCCACATCGGCATGCGTCAGGCTGCTGAGCTTTAAGTCGATGATGACCAGGCAGCGCAGGCGGCGGTGAAAGAACAGCAGGTCAACGCGGTACCAGGTCTGGTCGATGCGCAGGCGGCGTTGCCGGCCTACAAAGGTGAAGTCGCTGCCGAGTTCAAGCAAAAAGTCTTCCAGGCGGGCAATAAGGGCTTCTTCAAGCTCGCTTTCAGAATATTCGTCCTTGAGATTCAAAAACTCCAGCACGTAGGGGTCTTTAACGGCTTCGTCCGGGTTGATGGCATCCTCTGGTTTGGTCACTGCGCCCTTGGTCAGCATGGCTGCTTTGTTTTTGGACAAGGCAGTGCGTTCGTAAAACTGGCTACCGATCTGGCGGTCCAGTTGGCGCACGCTCCAGCCGCCACGCAGGGCTTCAGTTTCGTAGAAATGGCGGGCATGGTCGTCTTTGACCGATAACAACCGCACGTAGGCTGACCACGGCAGGGTGAAGGCATTGGCCAGTTCATACCAGCCCAATTGCGCAGACGCTGTCTGCGATTTCCGCACAGCGGTTGTCGTCACCTGCTTTGGAGATTCCGCAGACACTGTCTGCGGAATTGACCACGTCAGGTAGAACTGGCGCATCTGTTCGAGGTTACGGGCGGAGAATCCCCGCCCAAACTGCTGCGTCAAGTCCAGCGACAGTCGTTCAATCAACTGCTCTCCGTATCCGGCGCGGCGCTTGCCTTTTTGCTCGGCTTGCACGATGCGGCGACCAATCTCCCAATAGCTGGCTGTCATCAGTGCATTGACGTTGCGTGCAGCAGCTTGCCGTGCGGTATTGAGCAGTTCAACAATGCTGCTGCGAACATCAACGTAACCAGCGGGCACAGTGGGGGCTTTGGGTAGGGCGGCTTTGCGCATGGCTTTGCTTGTCAAGAGTAACTTGCTAGAAAAAGTCGCTACGCATCTACTTGCCCAACGCCTTCAACGCCAACTTGATCCCCTCACTCACCCCCACGTCCTGCGGCAGCGCCTTCAGAGCCAGCGCCGCATCGCGGTCGCTGTAGCCCAGGGCGATCAGGGCTTGCAAAATATCGGCTTGGTTGTCGTTGGCCACCGTGGCGTGGATGCCTAAATCTGCGCCCAGTTTGCCCTTGAGTTCCAGCATCAACCGCTCGGCCGTCTTCTTGCCGATGCCGGGGATTTTGGTCAGACGGTTGGCATCTTGCAGGGTGACGGCCTGGGACAGCTCGGCGACGCTCATGCCGCTTAAGACACCCAGCGCCATTTTGGGGCCGATACCGGAGATTTTGATGAGCTGGCGGAAGGTGCTGCGCTCTTGCGGCGCGCCAAAGCCGTACAGAATTTGCGCATCCTCGCGCACCACAAAATGGGTGAGCAGCGTGACGCGCTCGCCCAGGCCCGGTAGGTTGTAGAAGGTGCTCATGGGCACCTGCACTTCGTAGCCTACGCCGCCGCAGTCCACGATAACTTCGGGGGGATTTTTCTCGGCCAAGGTGCCAGTTAATTTGCCAATCATGGGGTGCTGTGCCTGGTGTGTTGCGGTGGAGCCCGCATTTGGGACTATTATTGAAGCATTCTATGATCCTTCGCCACCTATTTTCCCCCGCCAATAACACCCGCATCAGCCACCTGTGCGGGCCCACAGATGAGAACCTGCGCCGCATTGAACAGGCGCTGGGCGTGAAGATTGCGCACCGCCACGAGCAGTTCAAGGTAGATGGCCCCAAGGCGGCCGCCACGCGCGGCATGGAGGTGCTGCAAGCCCTGTACGAGATGGCTGCGCGGCCCATACCGCTGGACACCTTGCAGCTGATGCTCTCGGGCGACCCGCGCATGGGTCTGGGCAGCGATGGCGAAGCGGCGTTGCAAACCCGCCGCGCCGACCTGCGCGCCCGCAGCCCGAACCAGGCCAACTACCTGGACAACATCGCCAAACACGACATTACCTTTGCCATTGGCCCCGCAGGCACGGGCAAGACTTATCTGGCCGTGGCCAGCGCGGTGGACGCGCTGGAGCGCAGCAGCGTGCAGCGCATTGTGCTCACCCGCCCGGCGGTGGAAGCGGGCGAGCGCCTGGGCTTTTTGCCCGGCGATATGGCGCAGAAGGTGGACCCGTATTTGCGCCCGCTGTACGACGCGCTGTACGAGCTGATGGGCGTGGACAAAGTGCTCAAAGCTTTTGAGCGCCAGCAGATCGAGATTGCGCCGCTGGCCTTTATGCGCGGGCGCACGCTGAACCACAGCTTTGTCATTCTGGACGAGGCGCAAAACACCACGCCCGAGCAGATGAAAATGTTTTTAACCCGCATTGGCTTTGCCAGCAAAGCGGTGGTGACAGGTGATGTAAGCCAGATTGACCTGCCGCACGGCCAGATGAGCGGCCTGATTGAGGCCGACATGGTGCTTAAAAGGGTAGAAGGCATTGCGCATACCCGCTTTACCAGTGCCGACGTGGTGCGCCATCCGCTGGTGGCGCGCATTGTGGATGCCTACGATGCGGCCAAGAAGTAACGGTGTGCCCCACATTTGCTATCAATAAAATAGCTACTTACGCTATATTTTAAAGGGCTAGACCCCAATTAAATGATGAAAATACCGACAAAAACCACGATCAGCTTGCAGTTTGGCAGTGTGCCCAACGCAGCCGCGCTGCGCAAGCTGCTGACCCGTGCCAAGGTAGTCACCTGGGTGCAACACGCCTTGAATACCCCCGGCGAAATTACCGTGCGCATTGAAGGCGAGGCCGAGGCGCAGCGCCTGAACCGCCTGTACCGCAACAAAAACTACCCCACCAATGTGCTGACCTTCGACTACGCGCAAGAACCTGTGGTGATGGCCGACCTGGTGCTATGCGCCGAAGTGGTAGCGCGCGAAGCGGCGGAACAAGGCAAGAGCCTGGAGGCGCACTACGCCCACCTCATCATTCACGGCACCCTGCACGCCCAGGGTTACGACCATGAGGGCAGCCAGAAAGATGCCTTTGCCATGGAGGCGCTGGAGATACTGCTCTTGGGCGCACTGGGTTACGCTAACCCCTACTGACGCCTGCGCCTGCTGCGCCGCTTGACGTACCCGCACCTGTAAAACCCCTTCGCCCATGGCCCGCCCACAATCCGCCGACCACCATCTCAAGCGCGATGAAATCCTGGACGCTGCCGCGCAGTGCTTTGCCGAGCACAGCTACAGCGCCGCCAGCATGGCCACGGTGGCCGCCAAGCTAGGGGCTAGCAAGGCGCGCATTTACCACTATTACGACAGCAAAGAGGCGCTGTTGTTCGATCTGCTAGACCGCTACACCCAGCGCCTGCTAGCGGTGATTGGCGAGACCGAAGCGCAGGCGCAGCGCAAAAAGCTCGACGACCGCGCCGCCCTGCACGCACTGCTGCGCAACTTTTTGCAGGAATACGAAAGCTCTGCCACGCGCCATGTGGCCCTGCTGAACGACACCCAGTTTTTAAGCGCCGATGTCGATGCCAGCAGCAAGGTGTCGCAGCGCGCACTGATCTTGCAGCGCCAGCGCGACATCGTTAGCGCCTTCACCCGCTTTCTGCGCCGCGCCTACCCTGAGCGCGTGACCGAAGCCAACCAGGCGGCGCTGACCATGATGGTGTTTGGCATGATTAACTGGACCTTTACCTGGCTGCGCCCCGGCGGCGCCATGAGCTATGCAGACTTTGCCAATGAGGTGATTGCCACGCTGGAGCAGGGTTTTTCCAAACAAATAGAGCTGCAGCCCAATAAAATATAGTGTAAGCAGCTATTAAATAGTGAGCAAAATTAGTTCATTTACCATCCACCCATCCTCTCAAAAAGCACTTACTCAGGAGCCTGTATGTCATCTCCCATCCAACACCCCATCGACGCGCGCTTTAGCCAGATGATGAAAAGCCGCACCCCCATACGCGGCCTGTTCAACGGTCTGTGCTCACCCGTGCTGATCGAGATGACGGCGTATGCCGGCTACGACTTCACCATCATCGACAACGAGCACGGCAGCGCCAGCATCGAGACCACCGAGCATATGATGCGCGCGGCCCGCGCCGCTGGCATGCCCACCCTGGTGCGCTGCCTGGAGCAGGACATTGCCCGCACCCTGGACGCAGGTGCCAGCGGACTGCAAATCCCCATGGTGCAAAGCGCCGCGCATGCGCGCGCGGTGGTGAACAAGGTGCGCTACCCGCGTGCCACAGGTTACCAGGGTGTCAGCGGCCAGCGCGGCTGCGCCTACTCGGTGCGCGCTTCGGGCTACGGTGCCTTTGGCGGCGCGGCGCACAACGCGCTCTCCAACCGGGACGTGGCCTTAGTGGTGATGGTGGAGACCATGGAAGCCGTCAACGCCGCCGCCGAAATAGCAGCTGTAGATGGTGTAGATGCCGTCTTCATCGGCCCGAACGACCTGGCGCACAGTATGGGCTACGAGAACCGCGCCGACGACCCGGCAGTGCAGGCGGCGATGGAAAAAGCCGTGCGCGCCATTGTGTCAACCGGTAAATGTGCCGGCATCTTGGCCCTCACCCCGCAGGATGAGGCACGCTACGCCGCCTGGGGCGCCACCTACTTTGCCAGCGTGATTACCGCCGTCATCACCAAGGCCCTAAAAGACGCAGCGCACGCCGGGCGCAGCCAGGAGACGGGTAAGCTGGCGTATTGAATGTGTCGTGCGGTTTAGTTTTCGCTACAACGGATTAAGGTAATCCCGCACACTGCGTTGCGCCCCGTCCTCTACACTCCATGCCATGACAGTGATTGTGGTGATGGGGGTAGCCGGTTGCGGCAAATCAGCGGTGGCGCGCAAGCTGGCCGCCCAGCGCGGCCTGCCCTGGATCGAGGGCGACGAATTTCACCCGGCGGCCAATGTGCACAAAATGCGCGAGGGCATTCCGCTGGACGATACCGACCGCGCGGGGTGGCTGCAAACCCTGTGCGACGAGGTGCGCAAATACCCCCAGGGCTGCGTGCTGGCCTGCTCTGCGCTCAAGCGCAGCTACCGCGACACTTTTCGCAAGGCCGCACCGGGTGCACGCTTTGTCTACCTGCACATCAGCCCGCAAGAAGCCTTGCGTCGGGTAGCCGAGCGCAGCGGGCACTTCTATCCGCCCAGCCTGGTGCTCAGCCAGTTTGACACCCTGCAAGACCCCACGGGCGAGCCCGGTGTGCTGCGGGTCGATGCCATGGGGCCGATGGGCACCATGGTGGACGTGGTGCAGCAGGGGCTGTTGGCATTACCCTTGTAGGAGCCGACTTCCGTACTATGCCCACTCTGGCACTTGGCGTGCACAGCCTGGCGGATGTCCTGATTGATTTCCCGTGCTGTGCCCGCCCCGGCACTTGGCGTGAACGGCTCCGCGGCTGTCCTCCGTGGCGGCTTATGGCCGCCTACTCCCCCTTTATGCCGCTGCGCCGTTCACACCAAGCGCCAGGGCTGCGTCCAGAGTCGGTTGCTGCACAGCGGTGGATCGCCAACCAAGTCACATGATCGGGAGAAGGTCAATACGCAGGCGGTGGAACACTCGCCACACCCGCGAGAGCTGGTCGGCGGTGCACTTAGCGCAGCGGCATAAAGGGGGAGTCGGCGGCCATAAGCCGCCACGGAGGACAGCCGCGGAGCTAAGTGCGCCGTCGGCCTGATCCCGTACAAGACATCGAACGTGCCTTCCACCCCAGCCGGTTCCCGTACAAGCCATCAAACGGGCTCCCCGGCTTACACAAGCAAAACGCAAGCCGCGCTAAACTCGGCACATCCTCCCGCCTGAAAGACTAAAGCCATGTCCACCGCCCCCACCAAAGCCTTTGCCAGCCAAGCCGATCTGCAAGACAAAAAGATCACCTTCGAGCAACTGTCCCCGCACTGCTGGGCCTACACAGCCGAGGGCGACCCCAATTCGGGCGTGATCATTGGCGACAAGTTCATCATGGTCAGTGATGCCACTGCCACACCCGACATGGCGCGCGACCTGATCGCCAAGATCCGCACGGTCAGCAACAAACCCATCAAGTACGTGCTGCTCACCCACTACCACGCCGTGCGCGTGCTGGGAGCCAGCGCCTACACTGCGGAAGGCGCTACAGAGGTGATAGCTAGCCAGGGCACCTATGAGTTGATCGTCGAGCGTGGCGCGCAGGACATGCAAAGCGAGATGGAGCGCTTTCCGCGCCTGTTTCGCGGTGCCGAGGGCGTGCCTGGCCTGACCTGGCCGACCATGGTGGTAGGCGACGGCAAGCCCGGCCGCCAAGGCTCGCTCACAGTCGATTTGGGCGGCGTGAAGGTGCAAATCTGGCACCCCGGTGCAGGCCACACACGCGGCGACACGATTGCCTGGGTAGAAGAAGAGAAAGTGCTCTTTAGCGGCGACTTGGTGGAATACGAAGCGGGTGTGTACACCGGCGACGCGCAGTTGGCCGAGTGGCCTGCCACGCTGCAAGCCCTGCGCGCCTTGCAGGCCGAGGCGATTGTGCCCGGACGCGGCGAAGCCATGAAGGGCGCGGCCAATGTGGTCAAAGCGCTGGACTACACGCAGCGTTTTGTGGAAATGCTGTTTGCCTGCGGCAAGGAGGCAGCGGCCAAGGGCCTGGACTTGAAGGCCTCCATGGCCCTGACCCGCCAAAGCATGGACCCCATCTTCGGCCATGTGTTCATCTACGAACACTGCCTACCCTTTGACGTGAGCCGCGCCTATGACGAAGCCAAAGGCATCAAAAACCCCCGCATCTGGACGGCAGCGCGTGACCAGGAAATGTGGGCGGCTTTGCAGGCTTAGGTCTTTTTTCATCTAAGGGCGACGACGGGGTTGAGGGTGAAGACGGGGATTTTTTGAACGCAGAGGGCGCGAAGGTTTCGCAAAGGGCGCAAAAAAGAGGGGGAAAGGAAGACAAAAAATTGAAGAAAATACTTTTATTTATCCCAAAATTTTTCATTTTTCATTTTTCATTTTTCTATTACTTTTTCTTTTTTCTTCTTTGACTTCATTTTGGTATTCCTTTTCTGCGTTCTCTGCGTAACCTTCGCGCCCTCTGCGTTCAAAAATTTCCCCTCTTCATCCCCCTCTTCAACCGCATGAACACCCTAGGCAGTTTCACCTACGAGCGCTTCGCCCCCATCCTGCCTAAGGACAAGACCAGCCACCACCGCGTCGCCATCGCAGGCGGTGGCCCTATCGGGTTGGCCACCGCCTTAGGCCTGGCCAAGCAGGGTGTGCCCAGCATCGTGATTGAGGCTGACAACTCGGTGTGCGAGGGCAGCCGGGCTATTTGCATTTCGCGGCGCAGCCTGCAGATATTGCAGCGCCTGGGTGTGCTGGATGCATTTATGGCCAAGGGGCTGCCATGGACGACTGGGCGCAGTTACTACAAAGACCAGGAGGTGCTGCGCTTTAGCATGCCGCATGCGGCCAGCGACAAGCTGCCGCCGATGATTAATATTGCCCAGTACCACATCGAGCAGTTTTTGCTGGACGAGGCGCGCAGATTCCCCGACCTGATCGACATTCGTTGGGCCAGTAGCGTCACGCAATTGCAGTCGCGCGCAGACGGTGTCTCGCTGACCGTGACCAACGACTTGGGCGAATACACAGTAGATGCCGACTGGCTGGTGGCCGCTGACGGCGGGCAAAGCTTTGTTCGCAAATCGCTAGGCCTCAAGCTCGAAGGCCAGGCCTTTACCGGCAAGTTTGTGATTGTCGATATCGAGCTGCACTCGCCCTTTCCCACCGAGCGGCGCGCCTGGTTTGACTGCGTCTGCAACCCCGGCTCCACCATGCTGATGCACAAGCAGCCCGACAACATCTGGCGCATTGACTACCAGATTCCTGACGATGCGGATTTAGATGAAGCCATCAAGGAGGGCAACGTGCGCCCGGTGGTGGAGCGCCATCTTGCGGCGATTGGCGAGGCGCATTTGCCTTGGCAATACCTCTGGTCCAGCGCCTACCGCGCAGGCACCATGACGCTTAGCAGCTATGTGCATGGCCGCGTGCTGTTTGCAGGCAATGCCGCGCATGCCATGCCGATTTTTGGTGTGCGTGGGCTCAACTCAGGTTTTGAGGATGCGGATAATTTGACCTGGAAGCTGGCCCTGGTGGTCACAGGCCAGGCAGCGCCCCAACTGCTGCAAACCTATTCCAGTGAACGCATCGCCGCTTACCATATCAATGCGTACAACGCTGGCAAGAGTACCGAGTTCATGGCCCCCGGCTCGCGCGGTTTTGCGCTGATGCGCGAGGCCGCGCTGTCCTTGTCGCTACAACACCGCGCCATGGCCTCGCTGCTCAACCCGCGCCAAACCTCTGCGGTGGCCTACGAAGTGCCGCAGGACCTGGGCGACCCATTTACCGATGGTTTGCAGTCCGGCCAGGCACCCGCAGATGTACCCGTGCGCTGGCCCGATGGCACGCAAGGGCATTTACTCGACCGCATGGCCAGCGAGTTTTGCCTGCTGATTCTGGGCAACGCCGACGGCGCGGCGCTGGCGCAGGTGATCCAGGCGGCTGAGCTGGCCAGGCACTTACACGCGCCAGACTCGGCACACAATTCGACCGTCAATAACTCTGCCTCCAATTTGGCGCTGCCCCAGCTGCAAACCCTGCACTTTCCAGGCGATGCCGGTGCGCACAGCGCGCTCGCAGCCGCCTGGGGCTGGCAACGTGCCTATCTGCTGCGCCCCGACGGACATATTGCATCAATTCATCGTTTAGACCAATAAAATATTGCGTAACCAGCTATGAAAAATATAGCAAATAGAAAGACCATGCCATGCTGACCGATGCCCAACGCGACGAGTTCTACACCGCCTGCGCGCACGCCGTCAACACCGTCGGCCGCACGCGCGAGAGCCTGCTACTGGCGCGCCTGACCCTGCTGCTGGCCGATGCGCTGGGCGACATCGACCGCGCCAAAGCGGCCATTGCAGCGGCACTGAAAGACCTGCCCGAGCCAAGGCTTGCACCCTAGGCGACAGGACGAAGCCATATAGGCGCAGCAGGTGCGTACACTTGAGCGCAACTTTCTACCCTGTGCATTACCGCGTCTGTTTGTGAACTCTCCCCTGCCTTGGCTGCACGCCAATATCCCCCTGCTGATTACCTTGCTGATCCAGTCTTTCAGCGCCATGGCCTTGATGGTGGTGCCGGTGTTGGTGCCCGTGGAGGCTACGCCGCGCCTGAGTGCGGCGGGGCTGGGCTTGTATTTGCTGTTTGCATATACCGGGGCGGTGCTGGGCAGTTTGGCTGCCGGGCCGCTGGTGGAGCGCTGGGGTGCCATCCGCATCAGCCAGTGGGCGCTGTGCTTGTCGGCTGCCGGGCTGGTGCTGGCTGCGCTGTGGCCTGGCGCGGTCATGCTGGCGGCCTTGTTGATGGGTTTGGGCTACGGGCCCATCACACCTGCCAGCTCGCATGTACTCAACCACACCACACCAGCGCACCAGCGCAATCTGGTGTTCTCTATCAAGCAAACCGGTGTGCCTTTGGGCGTAGCACTCAGCGGCTTTTGTGTGCCGCCGCTGGCGGGTGCCACAGGTTGGCTTGGCACCCTGCTCATTTTGGGTCTGGCTTGCGCAGCGGTGGCCGCGTTGGCCCTGCCTTTTCAGGCACAAATGGATGCGCCCATTCGCAGCGCAGCTACACCAGCCGCGCAAAACGGCTCGGTACGCGACACGCTGGCGCAACTGCTGCAACCGCTGGCGGTGATCTGGCAGCACCGGCCCCTGCGCGTGCTGGCTGCCGTATCGTTTATTTTTTCAGGAATGCAGATGGCGCTGGCAGCGTATCTGGTGAGCTACCTCACCGCCAGCCTGGCAATGACGGCGCTGCTGGCCGGCTCGATGCTGGCCCTGTCCCAACTGGGTGGAGTGGTAGGGCGTATTGCCTGGGGCTATGTGGCTGACCGCTTTTTGCACCCCTTGAGCATGCTGACGCTGCTGGCGGTAATGTCTGCATCGGCCTCGCTGCTCACTGCCAGTCTGGTGCACTGGCCCGCTGCACCACCGGGCCTTGTGTTGGCTGCGTTGATGTTTGTCTTTGGTGCCAGCGCCAGTGGCTGGAACGGTGTGTACCTGGCCGAGGTAGCGCGCCAGGCCCCACCAGGTGCCGTGGGCATGGCCACCTCGGGCACTCTGGCCTGCACCTTTCTGGGCGTGCTGCTGGGCGCACCGCTGTTTGGTGTGGTGGCCGCTGGCCGGGGCGGCTATAGCGCCGCGTTTTGCGTAGAGGCCGCTCTGGTCAGCGGTGCAGCGCTCACCCTGTGGCTGTTTCGCTCGCGCATGCGCTCTGCGGGCGTGTAGGCTACTCCTTGAAATTTTCGCAGTTGACTGCCCCGATGGATTTGGGTGTGAATGCGATTGGCTATGCCGTTTTGCATATCCCGTGAGACATAGGATCATCGCAAGGCAATCAGAAAATGACACCTGCCATCATTTAGAAAAATATCACAAAGCGGCGCATAATTTATTCATGACGACCTCCAAAGACTTTGCCAGCTACTGCTGCGACTTGCTAGCCAGCGCAGGCCCGTGTGTGGCCAAGCGGATGTTTGGTGGGTTTGGCATCAGCACGGAGGGGCTGACACTGGCGATTCTGGCCGACTTGGGCGATGGCGAAAAACTATGGCTCAAGGGCGATGATGCAACCCGCAGTCGCTACGAGGCAGCAGGTTGCGCGATATTTACCTATCCGATGAAGGGCGTGCCCCGGTCGATGAACTACTTTAGTGCGCCCGAAGAAGCCATGGACTCGCCGCAGGCCATGCGGCCCTGGGCGACACTGGCGCTGGAGTGCGCGTTGCGTGCCCGCGCGGCCAAGCCCGTGGCCAAGCCGCGCACTCAGTCTGCTGGTGTAAAACGCCCTGCAGCCAAGGTAGAACGTGCGCAAAAAGCTACAAAAACAGTAGCAAATAGCGCAACACCTGCAAAAACGGCGCGCGCCAAAGTACCCGTCGTCAAGGCTGCTAAACCAGCCGCCAAACGGGCCACCGCCCCTGCGCCCAAACCCCAGGCCGCACGCAAATCCACCCAGGCCTGAGCCACCGCCGCGCGGTGTGCTGGGTGCTTTGCCGCTTGTGGAGCCCAATTCCCACGCACGGCTACGTGCATAGGCGCTGCCTGGCGCATGGGCAGGGGGTCCCAGTCAAAGTACAGCGATGGGTTAGTAGCGGTTGACTTGGTAGGCACGGGCCAGGCTTCCATCACCACAAAGTCTTTGGCGCGCACATGCAGACTGTCGCCCGCCCGCAAAAAATGATCGCCTGGCAGACTGGGCAAAGTTATCCAGGCGCAGCCTTGGGTAATGCGCAGCACGGCAGCGCGCAAAGGTTGCAAAGTCATGGCGCGGCCGGTGCGCAGTGCAAACGATCCGCAGGGCTGCGCGGCATTAGAAAACAAGTAATTGGTGAACATGGCAACTCCTTCCAGTGATCCGCATCCATGAGATGCGGGAATGAATGATCGCGCAGACCCGCTTGCCAGTCCAATGAATTCGCATTACACTATTCATGCCCTTTGGGCATGAATACACCTATCCCCTTTGCTCTGTCCCCAACTGACTAGAAAAAGGCCTTCGCATGCTGCACTCCCAAACCCATCTGCGCACCCGCCCCATCGGCGCGGGCAACCTGCGCGCCTTTGCCGCCGTGTCGCGGCACCTAAACTTTCGCGCCGCTGCCGAAGAGCTGGCGCTCACGCAGTCGGCCGTGTCGCGCCAAATCCAGTCGCTGGAGGAAGAGGTGGGGGCCAGCCTGTTTAACCGCCACACCCGTGCGGTGGAGCTGACGGCCGCTGGCATGGCACTTTTGGGCGCGGCGGCCCCGGCGCTGGAGCGCATCGACAGTGCGGTGCGCCAGATTCGCACCAGCATGGGCCGCAAGCAGGTGGCACTCACCACCTTTGCCTCGTTTGCATCCATGTGGCTCATTCCCAGGCTGGAGGCTTTTCAGCGCGAAAACGCCGATATCGACATCCGTATTGATGCTTCTGATGTATCAATGGACATGGAAACCGCCGACGCGGACATTGCCCTGCGCTATGGCCCCGCCCACAAGATGCCCGCGCACGCTATTCGCATGTTTGGCGAGCAGCTCACCCCCTTGGTCAGCCCCTGGCTGCTCAAGTCGCAGCCCAAAATCAAAAGCGCAGTCGACTTTGCCAACTTCACCTTGATCGAAGCGGGCGATGCGCACACCACCCACCTGGAGTGGCTCAGTTGGCGGCGCTGGCTAGACACCCAAAACCTGCCCAAGCTGGTGCCCAAGCGCTGGCTGTACTTTGGCTACGCTAGCCACATGACGCAAGCCGCCCTCACGGGCCAAGGCGTGGTGCTGGCGCGCACGCCCCTGGTGGCGGAGCACCTGAAAAGCGGCGACCTGGTAGAGCCCCTGCCCAAGCTGCGCATCGACTCGCCCATGGCCTTCTGGCTTATCCTCAGCCCGCGCGCCCGCTCAGCCAGCAACGCCCGCGCCGAGGTCACCGCCTTTTGCAATTGGCTCAAAGCGCAGGCCAAAGAAACCCGCAGCGCTATTGGCGAGGTGCCAGGCACGGATGTAGAGACTGGGTCGCTAGACGATTGATCCAGTACGCAGAGCGCACAGCGCACGGGACAGGCGTAGCAGGCACCAGCCGCGCTGGCTTAATTCACCCTGCTAAGCCGAAGCGCTCCAGGCGTGTTCTCTTTCGTATTGCCAATAGGACATTGCGCAGCATCCAGTCCCTGGGTCCATGCCTCAAACTGCAGCAACTCGGCGGGATTCATCACGCAGGCTTTGCTGTTATACGGATGGCCCAGGTGCAGTAGCTGGTGACCCAGCTCATTGGTGAGCAAGGCAGCAATGGCTTCGACGGGTTTGGGCTCTTGGCCAGGCGCGTCGTTGCGCAATTGCCGGGTCAAGGCGTCCATGCTGGTCATGGGGAACAAACTGCACACCGACACGGTGCCATAGCGCGATGCAGTTGACTGCGTGGTCAGCCCATTGCTCACGCCACCGCGCAGAGCGCTGTGCAGCGAGTTCTCGGAATACTCCACACTGGCAATGAGTTGGTTGGTCAGCACCACCTCATAGGGCCACGCCTGGGTGCGCGGGGCAAACACCCAGGCAAAATATTCGTTGCACGCATCGCCGTTGAACAAGTCTTTGTCGTCCATGGCTTTGAGCTTATGCCACTGCGCAAAGCGCGCCAAGTGGGTGTCGATCAAGGCCTCGACCAGCAATGTTTGCCATAGCGTGGGCGTGATGCCCTGGAACAGCGCGCCTATTTCATACTCCACCGGCGCATCAAACGACAGTGCCAGGCGCAGGTGTTGTTGGCACAGCACCTGGGTACGCGCCAGCACATCGGCCAGCAGTTGCGGGGCGGGGCGGACAAAACGCGGGTTGTGTGCATACACCACGCGCAGGGGCTGGCTCGCATCCAGCACAGGCAGAGGTAAATAGGCGCTGGCGGGCGGCGACCGATCAAACCATCCCGCATAACTCAGCGGGGCACTGCCTAGGCAGGCTGCGCCCGCAATGGCTGTAAGAAGCGTGCGGCGTTGCATCTGCCAACTCATGGATACGCTTGCCCGTCCTCAGTCAAAATCGCCGCCAGCGGCACATCATGCGGTTCGGGCTCGAATGCGGGAACATACGCCTGCGCGTAGGCCAAGCCCACGGTAACGGGCTTGGGTTGCAGGCTGGCCAGCGTGCGGTCATAAAAACCTCCGCCGTAACCCAGCCGGTAGCCGCCGGGGCCAAAGCCTACGCAGGGCACAAACAGCAGGGTGGGCACCACCACTTCGGTATCTTTGGGTTTGGGGATTTTGTAAGCGTCTTCTTCCATCGGGCAGCCGGGGTACCAGGCGTAGAAGGTGAGTGTTTTGTGCACTTTGTCCACCACGGGCAGGCCGATTTTGCGTGGCGACAGGGGTGTGCCGCTCACCTGGTTCAGTGCAGACTGTGTGATAGAAGCTATAAAATTGCTAGCTGCTTGCGCACTATCTACGGCGCTTTTAGGTGATTTATCGTCCACAATAGGGCTTTGGTAGCCGCCCAGTGCGCCGTCTTCCTGCCAGCGGTACAGTGCGGGCAGGGGGTCGAATTCGCCCTTAATGGGCCAGTAGGCACCGATGACGGTATCGGGCCGGCCCACCAGCCAGATGCGCATGACGCGCTGTAACTGCTCGGCGCGCTGTAGGCGATCCGGCAGATTCAGGCGTTGTTCTACCAACTGTTTGCGGATAAGCGTTTTGTCCATAATCGGGGAATGCCTTTAGTATTGAAACCCATGACCCAAAAATTCACCTCACTCATTCTGGCATGTTTCAGCGTGTTTGCTGTCTCGGTCAGCCTGTCGACCCATGTGTGTGCACAAAACCAACGCGGTGACGATGCCATCCTGGATATGGCCCAGGCCTTCAAGCGGGGCGACAAAGCGCGCATGGCCACTCTGCTGCCGCAAGCACGCGGCCATGCGTTGGAGCCGCAGGCGATTTATTGGGACATCAAATCCCGCATCTCGCAAGCCAGCGCGCAAGAGGTGCAAGACGCCATGCAGCGCATGGTAGGCACCTACCACGAAGACCGCCTGCGCAACGACTGGCTACTGCTGCTCGGCCAGCGACGCGACTGGACCAGCTTTGCCGCCGAATACCCCCAATACCGCATGCAAGACGACCGCGAAGTGCGCTGTTACGCCCGCCTGATTGAGCACACACAGGGGCAAGACGTAGCCGACGAAGTGCGCCGCAACTGGTACGCCCTACGCGATGCAGACGAGGGCTGCACCAGCGCTGCCGAAGCGCTGTATGTCGGCAAAAAACTGACCGCCGCTGATGTGTGGCGCAAGGCCCGCACCAGCATGGAGATCAACCGTGCCCGCGCCGCTGCCAACGCAGTAGAGATTGTCTCGCCCGAGTCGGCTGCCCTGGTGGCCGACATCAACGCCAACCCCGCCAAGTTTCTTGCCAGCAAGGGCGCGGCTGCACGCAAGCAGTTGGTTACGCTGGCACTGATTAAAATGGCCACCAACGACTACGAGAGCACCGCCCATAGCCTGCAAAGCAAATGGGCCGCCGCGCTTACACCCGAGCAGGCCAGTTGGGTCTGGGGCGTGCTGGGCAGGCAGGCCGCACTCAAGCAAGATGCCGAAGCCAATGCCTATTACGCCCGGGCCCATAACGAGCATTTAAACGACGAATTGCTGGGCTGGAAGGTGCGCGCCGCGCTGCGCTCGGGCCACGGTGCCAAGCAATGGTCTGTCGTGCGGGCCGCTATCAACGCCATGAGCGACGAGGCCAGCAAAGACCCCACCTTTGTGTACTGGAAGGCGCGCGCCCTCAAGGCTGGCACGCCAGCAGGCAGCCCCGAGCAGGCCGAAGCGCTACTCCTGCTGGAGAGCATTGCCTCGCCCAAAGGCTTTTACGAAATGCTGGCCATGGAAGAGCTGGGCCAGTCCATCACCGCGCCCGCCCGCCCAGCCGCTCCCACCGTGGCCGAGAAAGAGGCCGCACGCCTGAACGCAGGCCTGAACCGCGCCCTGTACGCCATCACCATCGGCCTGCGCAGCGAGGGCGTGCGCGAATGGAACTACAGCACCAACCTGCACACCAAGGGCGGCATGGCCGAGCGCGAGCTGCTGGCCGCCGCCGACTTTGCCTGCCAGCGTGAGGTGTGGGACCGCTGCATCAACACCAGCGAGCGCACCAAAGAAGGCCTGGACACCGCGCAGCGCTTTCCGATGCCGTTTAAAGAGCAGGTCGTACAGCGCAGCCAGAGCACCGGCGTAGACCCCGCCTATGTGTACGGCCTGATCCGCCAGGAAAGCCGCTTCATCATGGACGCACGCTCTGGCGTGGGAGCCTCGGGCCTGATGCAGGTCATGCCCGCCACGGCGCGCTGGACCGCCAAAAAGATTGGCCTGGAGGGCTTTACCGCCGACCAGATTAACAACCGCGATACCAATATCGCCATTGGTACGGCCTACCTCAAGCTGGCGCTGGACGATTTTGCAGGCTCCATGCCACTGGCCGCTGCCGCCTACAACGCGGGCCCCAACCGCCCCCGCGTCTGGCGCGGCGCAGCAGGCAGCCCCACCATCGAAGCTGCTGCCTGGGCCGAGAACGTGCCCTTTGCCGAAACCCGCGACTATGTCAAGAAAGTGCTGGCCAACACCACTATGTACGCAGCCATCATCACCGGTGCACCGCAAAGCCTCAAAGCGCGGCTGGGCACCGTAGGGCCGCGCGACAGCGCTGCGCCTGAGGTGAATAAGGATTTACCTTAGTTTTTTTAATGATTTAAGGCTGTAGGCCAACAAAATAAGGCGTAAGCAGCTATGAAAATTATAGTATTGGGTGGTAGTGGTTTTGTTGGCCGCCATGTCTGCGAGAAGCTCACAGCACTGGGCCACCACGTCAGCGTGCCTACCCGTAACCTGGCACAGGCCAAGTCGCTAGCTATGCTGCCCGGCCTGCACTTGCTGGGGTGCGATGTGCATCAACCGGCCCAGCTCAATGCCGCCGTGGCGGGGCACTCGGTGCTGGTCAACCTGGTCGCCGTGCTCCATGGCAGCGAGGCAGCTTTTGAGCAAGTGCATGTGCAGTTGCCGCGTCACATCGTAGCCGCCTGCCACAGCGCAGGGGTGCAGCGTGTGGTGCACATCAGCGCCCTGGGCGCGGCGCTGGACGCGCCCTCGCGCTACCTGCGCAGCAAAGCGCGTGGCGAGGCCGTGTTGGCAGGCAGCGGTTTGCCGTTGGCACTGCTGCGCCCCAGCGTGGTGTTTGGCGCTGAAGACAAGTTGCTCAACCTGTTTGCCAGTTTGCAAAAACTCGCCCCCATCGTGCCGCTGGCTGGGGCAGACACCCAGTTTCAACCCGTTTGGGTAGAAGACGTGGCCCAAGCGGTGGTAGCCTTGGCGACCGACGAACGCTATATAAATAATAGCTTCTTACGCTTTAATTATATGGGCTACGATGCTAAAACACCTCCAAACACACAGATTGTAGAAGCCTGCGGCCCGCAGGTACTGCGCCTGCGCGACCTGTTTGCCATTGCAGGCCAGTGCGTCGGCGCGAAGCGCCCTATCGTGCCCCTGCCCATGCCGCTGGCGCGCGTGCAAGCCTGGGTAATGGAGCACCTGCCCGGCCAGCCTTTGATGAGCCGCGACAACCTGGACTCGATGCAAGCGCCCAGCATAGCCACCGGCCAATTCCCCGGCCTGGCAGCACTGGGCATTACCCCGGCCAGCCTGCATGCAATTGCACCGACTTACCTGGGCGCTGGGCGCACGATGGACAAGCACCGCAAGAACGCATCAATCAGCTAATTTATCAGCATCAATCGCTGGCGCATTTGTTGGCAAGATCAGACTCATTAGCCTACCGGAGACACCATGCAGTTATATATCGCCAACAAAAACTACTCATCCTGGTCGATGCGCCCCTGGGTGATGCTGAAAAACGCAGGCATCGCGTTTGATGAAGTGGTGGCGCGGTTTGACTCCTTTGAGCCGGGCTCGCAATTCAAAAAAACTATCACGTCGGTGAACCCCACGGGCCGCGTGCCCTGCTTGGTAGACGATGGTTTGGTGGTGTGGGACACGCTTGCCATAGCCGAATACGCCGCTGAAAAATACCCTGGCAAAAAACTCTGGCCGCAAGACGTAGCGCAGCGCGCCCGCGCCCGCAGCATTTGCGCCGAAATGCACAGCGGCTTCAGCGCCCTGCGCAGCCACTGCCCCATGAACATCGAGGCCAGCCTGGGCGACATTGGCACCCTGGCCCTGCGCGACAAACCCGCCGTGCGCGCCGACGTAGCGCGCATCGAAGCCATGTGGGTCGAGTTGCTCAGCCAGCACGGCGGCCCCTATTTGTTTGGCACGCAGTTCAGCATTGCCGATGCCTACTTTGCGCCCGTGTGCATGCGCTTTAAAACCTATGCCTTGAGCCAGCGTGCCGACATCAACGCCTACGTCGAGCGCATACGCACCGCCCCCGGCGTAGCCGCGTGGATAGCCGCTGCGCTGGTAGAAAACGACTTCAGGGATTTTGAAGAACCGTATCGACTCAAGCGCTAGAGTTCAAGCGCTAGAGGTTCTAGCGATAGGGATCAAGCCGACAGCGGCTTGGTCATAAACACACTGAACGGATCCACCGCATAGCCCGCAAACGGGCCACACACGGTAAAACCAAAACGCGCATATAGCGCGTGGGCTGCAGCAAAGTCGGGGGTAGAGCCAGTCTCCAGGCTCAGGCGCTGGTAGCCGCGCGCGTGCGCCACTTCGATGATGCGCGCCAAAATACCTGCCGCCACGCCCTTGCGCACATGCTGGGCCGAGGTGCGCATGGATTTGATTTCGCCATGCGTCCTATCCAGCTCCTTCACTGCGCCGCAGCCCATCAGCACGGTGCCGTCCCAGGCGCTCCAAAAGGTAATCGAAGGTTTGCGTAGTCCATCCAAGTCCAGCGCATGCACGCTGCATGGGGGTGAGGTGGCGCGCATGCCTGCCATGTGCTCCTCCAGCAGCGCCGCAATCTCGGGGCCACGCAGGTCGTCAATTTTGATGGTGGCTTTGCACGCGGGTTGAGTCATGGGGGAGGTCATCCATAGCAGTTGTAAACAATCGAGCCCTCGTGGCTTGCCATCACATGGTTCTCATGATTTTCGCCACCCAGCTCAAAGTATGCGGTACCTGTTTTCACCATGCCATGTTTGGCATAAAAGGCGATAGCGGGTAAATTTTGTGCGTTGACGGTCAGCCAGATGCCCGCGCTACCCGTGCGCCGGTGTGCGACCTGCTGGCATTCCCGCAGCAACGCGGCGCCAATGCCCCGTCGCGCAAAGTGCGCTTGCACATACAGCGAGACTACTTCCACAGTCGAACTGCCCGAGAGGCATGGCGCATCCACGTTCACCAGTGCATAGCCCACGGTGTTGCCATGCACCTCGGCGACCAGCACCGCCGATTTTTCCTGCATGAGAATGGTGGCGAACTTGCTGACATTGAATTCGCTCGACACATAGTGGGCGATTGCAGGGGAAATGCCATCAGTGGCGTAGGTGTGTAGCCAGACCTGGGTGGCTAAGGCCGCGAGGCAGTTGACATCGGCTAGGGCACCCATCCGAATGGATAAATTAGGTCGCATCAAGTTTACTGTCAAAAAATGAATCTTTTTTGCAATTAGCTACAGCGTTTCAATCTCGATCCCTCTTTTTTCGTGGTCTGGGTGCCCAAGTACTGTTCGAGCCGAAAATAGCTTGGCAGTGGTTGCATTTCCGGCTGTTTGCAGACAACGAGACTTGGCAATTTGGGCACTCGTACGGGATCAACTCACTCTGATCATCTTGACCCGGCTTGGAAGGGCGCGTAGGTGGCAGGGTAGTCTTGGTCGGCGAGAATAAAGTCACCAAAATGCCTACAACTACAACTGCTCCGATAATCCAAGGTATCAAAATATAAAAGATCAGCCTAAGATAATCAGCATCAGATCCAACTCCGGAATGGCCCATAAGTTACCTTGTAAATGGCGCTTACATTATCTGAAAACGCCTTAGTTTTTACCAAAAAATTATTTCTACCATGCGATCAAGATCGCTGGATTGCCAATGGGTATGGTGATAACTGTAAAAATGTATCTCATCCCGTTAGGTTGAATTTGTGCACACCTGAATGTAGATGTTTGGCGACCTTTCTATTCTAAGCATCAGTGCATAGAAGTTGCTTTATCGCTGATTGAAGAGGGTTTTCACGCGCGCAATGCTAAACGATTATGGCTTTTTCCGGTCCGTTAATTTTTTAACTTGAGAGTGAGCGTCCTGCAAGTCGCACAATAATATATATGCCCACAATTGATGGCATAATTGTCGCAATCAGGAGGTCACTATGGAAGCCTTTGCCGTGCGCGATTTGCGCGAACATACTGGGGATTTGGTGCGCAATGCCGAGCGGGGGGACTACTCGGTGGTGTCCAAGCATGGCAAGCCGCTGTTTGTGGCGCTGCCGTTTAATGATGCCTTGCTGGCCTCGGGCGTGAGTGTGGCGCTGGCGGACAAGCTGGTGCTACAGGCCGAGCTGTCGGTGGCGGCGGGTGCCAAGCTGGCCAGCATGCCCTATGCGCGCTACCTGCAGCACCTGGGCACGTTGGGCTACAGCATCCTGGACGATGCAGCCGATATGCAGGCCGAGCTGGCTACGTTGCAACAGCATCTGGCTGCGAAGCCGGGTAACGCGATGCTCACCACACCCCTAGCCAAGTCCAAAGCCAAGCCCGCAGTCAAGGCTACCAGCAAACCCCGCGCAGCCAAATCCAAAAAAGCATGAGTGCCAAACTCATCGTGGCCGATGCCGGGCCACTCATAGCGCTGGCTGTGGGCGGTGTGCTGCCAGCCTGCGTGCAGATGTTGGGCGGACTGGCGGTGCCTGAGGCGGTGCTGCTGGAATGCACCGCCGACCCATCGGCCCCTGGCGCTGCGGTGATTGGGGCGCTGTGCAGCAGCACGGCCATCGACATCGTGCCGCAAGCATTGCTCACACCCTTAGATGCCGCATTCGCACAGGGCCTGGGCAGTGGGGAGCTGGCGGTGCTGGCCTACGCAGCCGAGCATAGTTTGCTGGCCTTGATTGACGAGCGGCGCGCCCGCAAAGTGGCGCAGCGTTTGCAGGTGGCGGTGATTGGCAGCGGCACGCTGCTGGCGCAGATGGTGCAACTGGGCCTATTGGCTAGCCTGGAGCCGGTGTTTGCCGCCTGGCACAAGCATGGCTACTTTGTATCGCCCGCAGTGCAGGCGCAGATTGTGCAACTGGCGGGGGTGCAGGCTGGTAGCCCATCCAAGCGCCCACGCCGCTACACTTAAACCCATGCAAACATACCTGGTCGGCGGCGCAGTGCGGGATGCTCTTATGGGCCTGCCGGTGCGCGACCGCGACTATGTGGTGGTGGGCGCTACGCCCGAGCAGATGGTGGCGCTGGGCTATTTGCCGGTGGGCAAAGACTTCCCAGTGTTTTTGCATCCGCAGACGCGGGAGGAATACGCGCTGGCGCGCACCGAGCGCAAAACGGCCAAGGGGTATCACGGGTTTACGTTCCATACCGATGCGGAGGTGACGCTGGAGATGGACTTGGTGCGGCGCGACCTCACTATTAATTCAGTAGCTGCTTGCGCTCTAAATAAAAGGGCTACAACCGAATTTAACCTTCAAAACCTGGATCAATTCACACTGGTAGACCCCTACCACGGTCAGCGCGACATCAAAGACAAAGTGCTGCGCCATGTGAGCCTGGCCTTCGCCGAAGACCCGGTGCGCATCTTGCGGCTGGCACGTTTTGCGGCACGCTTTGCCGACTTTAGCGTGGCCCCAGAGACCATGGATTTGATGCGCCGCATGGTGGCTGCGGGTGAGGTGAATGCGCTGGTGGCAGAGCGGGTGTGGCAAGAGCTGGCGCGCGGCCTGATGGAGGCCAAACCCTCGCGCATGTTCACGGTGCTGCGCGATTGCGGCGCGCTACAAGTCTTGTTGCCCGAAGTGGCGCGTCTGTGGGGCGTGCCCCAACCCGAGGCGCACCACCCCGAGATCGACACCGGCGTGCACCTGATGATGGTGCTGGACATGGCCGCGCAACTCAATGCCCCACTGCCCGTGCGCTTTGCCTGCCTGATGCACGACCTGGGCAAGGGCACCACCCGCGCAGACGAGCTGCCGCGCCACCTGGGGCATGAAGAGCGCAGCGTCAAACTGCTGCTGCCCATCTGCGAGCGCCTGCGCGTGCCCACGGACTGTAAAGACCTGGCCGTCATCGTCGCCAAAGAACACGGAAACATCCACCGCAGCGCAGTGCTGAACGCCGCCGCCGTCATGCGCCTGCTGGAGCGTTGCGACGCGATGCGCAAGCCGCAGCGCTTTAGGGATGCCCTGCTGGCCTGCGAATGTGATGCGCGCGGGCGGCTGGGCAAGCAAAGTGATGCTTATCTGCAACGCGAGCGGCTGAGCAAGGCGCTGCAGGCTGCACTGGATGTTGCTACTGAACCGATAGCTGCTTACGCTCTGTCTACGGGCGCTACTGGCCCAAAGATTGGTGAAATGATTGCCAAAGAACGGGTCAAAGCGATAGCGACAGCGATGCAAGCCGATGTTTAGGATTAATATCTGGCCAATACAGCAAACTGTTTTATGAACCTTCTATACAACATTCCAGAGGCTGCCCTTGCTTAAAAATATCGATCCCGTGCTCAGCCCCGAGCTGTTAAAAATACTGGCCGAGATGGGCCATGAAGATGCCGTGGTGCTGGCGGACGCCAACTTTACTGCCATGCGCTTTCGCGCAGGCACCACCTCGCAAACCATCGTGCGCCTGCCCGGCGTGGGCTTGCTGCGCGCTGCGCAGGCCGTGCTGTCGGTGCTGCCACTGGGCATTGCTGCCGAACACCCGGTGGCCTATATGCAAGTAAGCGGCTCGCCTGCGGGTTATGCCTCACCCGTGCAGCAGGCAGTGATTGACCTGGTGCACCGCACCGACCCCGTCCGCGCAGCCTTGCAAGCCCAAGCGGTAGAGCGTTTTGCGTTTTACGAGCGGGTAAAAACCGCCTTTGTGATTGTGCAAACGGGTGAGCTGGCACCCTATGCCAACTTCATTTTCAAAAAAGGCGTGCTCACGGCCTGAGTGGTCTCTCCGCTTTGCCTGCCTGCGCTCAGTTCCACCGTGTTAATCGACGCCCCATCTACCAGCCATGCTACCCATTCGGATGGCGTTGAAAGTCCTGCCCACTTCAAGCCGCGTGGCTCCAATCAGGTGGGCATGCGCCAGTACAACGAGCGCGTGGTGCTGCAAGCCATTCGCCTGCACGGCAGCCTGCCCAAGGTCGACTTGGCGCGCCTGACGCAACTGAGCTCCCAGACCATCTCCCTCATCATCGAGCGCTTGCATGCCGACGGTTTGGTGCGCAAACAAGCGGCCGTGCGCGGCAAGGTGGGGCAACCCAGCGTGCCGATGGCGCTGAACCCGGACGGGGCGTTTTCTATCGGTATCAAAATTGGACGGCGTAACTGCGACACCGTGCTGCTCGACTTCACAGGCCAGGTGCGCGAGCGCACCCGTTTGTCGTACGACTTTCCTGATCCGCATGTGTTATTTGCCCATCTGCAAGAGCAACTTACCGGCATTACGACGCGGCTGGGGCCCCAATTGGCAGAGCGGATTGCGGGCGCGGGCATTGCTGCGCCGCTGTCCTTGGGGGGATGGCATCACTTGCTGGGCGTGAGCGCCCAGCGCACGCATGCCTGGGACACGATAGACATCGCGGCCCAGGTACAGGCCATGACCAGCGTGCCGGTACAACTGGTCAAGGACACAGCAGCCGCCTGCGTGGCCGAGCTGGTAGCCGGGCGTGGGCGCAGTGTCAAAAGCTTTGTGTATTTGTTTATCGACACCTTCATTGGCGGCGGCGTGGTGATCGATAGCCACTGGCGCGCCGGCCTGCTGGGCAATGCCGGAGCGATTGGCTCTATGCCCCTGCATGCAGTGGGGCACGCTGGCACAGACCAGCCACCCGCCCAAGTGCTGAGCGTGGCCTCGCTCTACCTGCTAGAGCAGCGCTTTAGCGCCGCTGGGCTAGATGCCAGTGCATGCTATGACGACCGGGCCTTGACCGGCGACTTTGCCGCGCACACGCAGGCCTGGCTACAAGAGGCCGCATCGGCCATCGCGTTGGTCGTGCAAAACGCGGCTTGCCTGCTGGATATGGATGCGGTCATCATTGACGGCTCGTTGGGGCGCGGCTTGCTCAGCGCCCTGCGCCAAAAGCTGGCTTTGGTTCTGCATAGCTATAGCTGGGAGGGTATCAGCCAACCCGATGTGTTGTTAGGCTCCATGGGTGCCGATGCCCGTGCCATGGGCGGCGCACTACTGCCCTTGTACAGCAGCTTTGCGCCCGACAAAGAATTGTTTTTAAAGCTCGACCGAATATAGACCAGCGAAGTGCCCAGCCCGCCTGTAGCTAGACTGCCTATCGCGCGTATGCTGTGTCAAGTTTTATGCCTTGATGCGCTGTAGCACCTTAAAATATTACTCAAGAAGCTACGTAATTAATAGCAGTCTTAATGCACCGCCAGCATCCCCGTAGCAAATTCCAGCGCCGCTGCATCGCCGTACTGCAAGCCTTGCAGTACGGCGCACTGATCTCCATCACGTTGGGTGCTTGACAGTCATGCCCTCTTAGCCCACCACCAGTGCCAGTGCAGCGCAGTCGCCTACTTGTAGGCCCAGACCTGCGGGCACGATGTCGCAGTGGTCGGTCAGTGCGGCCAGCTTGCCTTTTATCTGCGCACGCAGCTTGGGCAGCAACAGCGCTTGATGGTGCCAAAATACGCTGCCTCCCAGACTGATGCGTTGCAAATCCAGCGTGACAATCAGGTTATACAGCGCACGACCCATCACCTCGCACAGCTCATCGACATGGGTTGTAGCCTCTACATCACCTGCGCCAGCAGCTACTAAAAGCGTAGCAGCATCTTGCCCAAAACGCCGCTGGATGGCGTTACCGGCTACCACGGCCTCCAGATCGCCATAGTTGCCGCAGCCGCACAAGGCATCCGCATGCTTGCTGACGAACATGTGGCCCGCATGGCCCGCGTTGCTATTTTTACCACGCAGCACACGCCCGTCTACACACAGGCCCATGCCGATGCCGGTGCTCCAGGTGACGTAGGCGCAGTGGTCATAGCCCTTGAGCGCACCCCACCGTCTCTCGGCCTCGAGGGCAGCAATAGCATCATTGGCAATACGCACCTGCGGGAAAGCAGCGCGCAAAGGTGCTTCTAGTGGGGCCGATACCCAGTTATTGGGCAGGCCACGCGCAGGCCCGGCAATGCCGCCGCAAATATTGGGTGCAGCCAGCTCGAGTGCTCCTGCGCGCTGGACAAAAGGCCCGCAACTGGACACGCCTACGCTGGCGATTTGCTCTAGCGCAATGCCCTGCTCGGCACAGGCCGCGCACACCATGCGAATAATCTGCTGGCTTAAAGCATCGCTGGTACCCTGTTTGACCGTAGCTTCACTACGGCGCGCGAGCAGTTGCAAGGTGGTGAGCGACAGGCTGTCGGCCAAGGACACGGCCACCTTGGTACCACCAATGTCTACGCAGGCATGAAAAGATGGAAGCATAGTGTTTTGAAAAAATAAATCGGTTAAATCAACTTGGCAATGAGCCCGGCTACCAGACTGAGCACAAGGGTCGAGCCCAGCGGCACCTGTACCTCGCGCCCACGCAGGGTAAAGCGGAAATCGCCCGGCAAACTGCCAAAGCCCCAGCGCTTGAGCGCAGGGGCTAGCCAGCCGATCAGTATCAGTGCGAGCAGGGTAATGATGAGCCAGCGGATCATGGGGGTGGAAGTTAGTCTGTCAAACGCTACTAATAAAAGAGCTGTTTGCGCTTTATTTTAAAGGGCTAGAAGCATATTTTGCACCTGTTTGGCAGGACGGACAGATGCCGCAGTAAATCCACGGTTTGGTTTTGCACACATGCTGTCATGTGGGAGTCTCGCAGTGTGGTTATTACACGCTCCGAAGGCCTTATTTTAGAGATACCATGCCATGAAAGTCATTTAATTCTGTATTGAATACGATAGGCACAGCACCATGGACTTCGTCACCACCCAAAACATCACAAACGAAGTACTGGCCGTCATGGCCAAGACACCCGACCCGCGCCTGCGCGAGATCACCACAGCTCTGGTCAAGCACCTGCACGCGCTGATCCGCGAGGTCAAACCCACCGATGCCGAGTTTGAGGCGGCTTGCCACTTTATCGTCGGCCTGGGCAAAGCTACCAGCGAGGTGAAAAACGAGGTGATTTTGGCCTCCGACATCTTGGGGGCTTCGACCCTGATCACCTTGCAAAATAACACCCAAAAGCATGGCGAGACCGATGCCGCACTGCTGGGCCCCTTCTGGCGCGCCAATGCCCCCGAGTTTCCACTGGGCGGCGATATTGCACGCGGTGCCGAAGCCAAGTTACCCGGCCAGTCGCTCAGCGTGACGGGCACGGTGCGCAATAGCCGTGGCCAAACTGTGGCCGATGCGGTGGTAGACGTGTGGCAGGCCTCGCCGCTGGGCATGTACGAAAACCAGGACGCAGAGCAGCCCGACATGAACCTGCGCGGGCGCTTTCGCACCGATGCGCAAGGAAAGTTCCACTTCAAGTCAGTGCGCCCTGCCGGCTACCCGGTGCCCACCGACGGGCCCTGCGGCGACCTGCTGCGCGCGCAAATTCGCCACCCCTTCCGCCCTGCGCACTTGCACTACATGGTGTCCAAACCGGGCTACAAAGTGCTGGTCACCCAGGTGTTTGCCGACGACGATGAACGCCTGCACACCGACGTGACTTTCTCGGTGGTGGAGAGCCTGGTGGGCCGCTACCAGCAGCACAAAGATGCAGGGGGCCACTACACGCTGGACTACGACTTGGTGCTGCAAGACGGCGAGATGAAGTTGCCCAGCGCGCCGATTCCATGAGGTTTCCTTGATTGATTTGAAAGACACGCATGAGTTTTGAAACGCAAGACAGACTGGACGGCAAGGTCGTCGTCATTACTGGCGGCAAGGGTGCCATCGGCATGGCCAGCGCCATTCGTCTGGCCGCGCGTGGTGCGCGCATCGTCTCGCTCGACCGTAGTGGCAGCGATGCGGTGCAGGCACAGCTCAATGCCCTGCCGGGTGCAGTCAAAGCGCAGCACTTCACAGTCACCGCGTCCATCACCGACGGTGCCTCGCTGGTAGCCGCTGCTGCGCAGGTGAAAGAACGCGCGGGCCGCTGCGATATTTTGATCAACAGCGCAGGCCACACCAAAGCCGTGCCGCCGGGTGACTTGGAAGGTCTGACTGATGCGTTGTTTGACGACATCCTACAAGCCAACCTGCGCGGCGTGTTCTCCACCATCCGCGCTTTTGCGCCGATGCTCAAGGCCTCGGGTGACGGCCTGATCGTCAACGTCTCGTCGATTGCAGGCTTTACCGGCAATGGCAGCAACCTGGCCTACGTGGCCTCCAAAGCGGGGCTGGACGTGCTGACCAAATCGTTGGCCAAGGCGCTGGCACCCCAGGTGCGCGTGCTGGCCGTGTCGCCCGGCGTGGTGGATTCGAGCTTTGTGCCCGGACGCGGAAGCGACTTCAACACCAAGGCCGCCGCCACCATTCCGCTGGGGCGCATCGGCGCGGTGGACGACATTGCCGCTGCCATCGAGGCCTGCGCCACCAGCCTGCGTTTTGCCACCGGCGCGCGCTTTGTGATTGACGGTGGAAGGAGCCTGTGAAATGTTGTACGAGCAAAAAACTCTCATCACCTGCGCCGTCACTGGCAACCTCACCAAGCCCGAGCAAACGCCGTATTTGCCCGTCACGCCCGAGCAGATCGCTAGCGAATGCCTGGCGGCCCACGAGGCGGGTGCGGCGGCGGTGCACATCCACGTGCGCGACCCCAAAACCGGCAGGCCGTCGATGGACGTAGAGCTGTACCGCGATGTGGTCAGCCGCATCCGCGCCGCCACGCAAGATCTGATCATCAACCTGACCACTGGCCCTGGTGGCCGCTACGTGCCCAGCGAAGATGACCCCAAAATATTTGCCCCTGGCACCACTTTGCTGCCACCTGAAAAGCGGGTAGAACACATCGCCCTCATCAAGCCCGACATCTGCTCGCTGGACCTCAACACCATGAACAGCGGTCCCGATGTGGTCATCAACACCCCGCGTAATGTGCGGCGCATGGCCGCCGTCATGCGTGCGGCAGGCGTGAAGCCCGAGCTGGAAATATTTGACTCCGGCGACCTGCATCTGGCGCGTGATTTGATCGCCGATGGCACGCTAGACGGCCCCGGCATGTGGACTTTTGTGCTGGGCGTGAAATACGGCTTTGCCGCCACACCCGAGACCCTGCTCTACGCCCGCAATCTGTTGCCCGCAGGTGCCTTCTGGTCGGCCTTTGGCATTGGGCGCACAGAGTTTCCCATCGTGGCGCAAAGTTGGCTGTTTGGCGGCCATGTGCGCGTGGGTATGGAAGACAACATCTATCTGGAAAAAGGCGTGCTGGCCAGGAGCAATGCCGAGCTGGTGGCCAAGGCTGCTGATATTGTGCGCCAGATGGGCGGCAGCATTGCCAGCGCTACGGATGCGCGCGCCATGCTGAACGTACCGAAGAAATAAACCATGGCAACACCGTCCACTGCACTTCGAGTGCAGACCAAAGCTGCGGGCATCGACACCCTGGTGCTCACCCATGTCGCTCAAGCGCAACCCACTTGCACAGCCGACCAAGTCGTCATAGAAGTTCGCGCCGCTGCCATCAACCCCAGCGATGTCAAAGCCACGCTGGGCATCATGCCGCACGCGGTCTTCCCCCGCACGCCTGGGCGCGACTTTGCGGGCGTGGTGGTGGCAGGCGCTGCCGAGCACTTGGGCAAAGAAGTGTGGGGCTCGGGTGGCGACGTGGGCATTACCCGCGACGGCAGCCATGCCCGCTATCTGGTGCTGCCTGCCAATGCGGTGCAACTGCGCCCACAGGCCATCAGCATGGACGAAGCGGGCGCGGTGGGCGTGCCCTTCGTCACCGCCTGCGAGGGCTTTCGCCGTGCAGGTGGCGTGCAGCGCGGCCAGACCGTGGTGGTGTTTGGTGCCAACGGCAAGGTAGGCCAAGCGGCGGTGCAAATAGCCGCCCGGGCAGGGGCCAAGGTCATAGCCGTGCAGCGCCAAGACAGTCTGCAAGGCCACTCCTGTGCGCCTGTCGACGTAATCAACGCCCAGCGCACCGAACCCGCCAGCCGCATCCTGGAGCTAACCAACGGGCGCGGGGCGGGCATTGTTTTTAACACCGTGGACAGCATCTACTTTGAGGCCGCCCACGCCGTGATGGCCAAGGGGGCAGCGCAGATATTTATCATCGCCACCAAAGGCAAAACGGTGGCTTTTGATGTGTTCAAGTTTTACCGGGGCGTGCACACCTTTGTCGGCCTGGATACGCTGGCGCTGGACTGCGTGTATTCCAGCCAGTTGCTGGGCGAGCTGCGCGCCGGCTTTGAAGACGGCAGCCTAAAACCCTATCCCGTGCGGGCCGCAGACACCTTCTCGCTGGCCGATGCCTTGGGTGCTTACAAAAAAGTACTGGCCGGTGCCTCAGACCGCGTAGTGCTACACCCCTGAAAGCCAACCGCTATGAACATCACCCGCTTTGACCAGGCCCCGTCCTACCAAGCCCCCAACCACTTTGACATGCACATGCTGCGTTTGCAAGGCCACGAGGCCGGGCCCTCCAGCGCGCTGTGGCTGGGCACCTCGCAGCTACTGCCCGGTGGCCACACCACCCTGGACGGCTCGCCCGTAGAAAAGCACTATGTGGTGCTAGAAGGTGAGCTCACCCTGGTGAGCGAGCTGGCCGGTGTGCAAACTGAAGCCGTGCTGCACAAACACGACTCGGCCCGCTTCGCCCCTGGCGAAAAACGCCAGCTCATCAACCGCAGCAAGCGCACCGCCATGGTGCTGCTGGCCATGGCTTACCCAGCAGCGGCTCCCGCTACGGCTTGATGGAGATGGATGCATTGGTAGTCGTGTGCAGCACAGCTGCCTTGTCTCGCAAGATGCCGCTTTTCCGTTGCTCGCCTGCGCTGAAGTGCAAAGTCTCGCGTAGTTTGTAATTCTCTGATCTGTCGTAGGGACGTTTGTAGATACTTTCTACAATCAGAACATGCAAAACGCACAACACGAGATCGCTGCCACGGCTGCCAGGATGGTGGTCGAAGAAGGTTTGGAATATGGCCCGGCGAAACGGCGAGCGCTTAAACAGCTTGGTCTTCCTGGTCGCACTAGCTTGCCTGATAACGAGCTAGTAGAAGACGAGGTGCGGGATTACATCGCCCTATTTTGCGCCGACACACAACCCACTGAGCTGCGCGCCCTGCGCGAGCTGGCGCTGGTATGGATGGACAGGCTGGCACAATTTCGCCCGCATCTGGGTGGGGCGGTATGGCATGGGACGGCTACCCGCCTGTCTGACATTTACTTGCAACTGTTCTGTGACGACTCCAAGTCTGCAGAGATCGCACTGATCAACCAGGGGGTCAGCTACGCAACTGGCAGCGTGACCGGCCTGCATGGCGACAGTGTGGATACCTTGAGCATCCACAGCCTATGCCGCGCCTTGAACGAACCCGTGGGCTTACACTTGATCATTTATGACCATGACGCTGTGCGTGGAGCCTTGAAGCCTGATCGCAAAGGACGCAAGCCTCGTGGCGATATACAGGCTGTTAAGCAACTTTTAACGACAGATGCTCAATTTAATAAAATTTAAAAAGAAATGAACCCAATGCAACGGCGATCTTTACTAACAGGAGCCGCGCTGCTTGCAGGCTTGGGAGGTGCAAGCCTGGCTTGGTGGCAGCATAGCCCCAGCGAACCCTCTGGAGGCGCTTTGGAGGAGCTCTGGGCCTTGGACTTGGAGCTGCCCTCGGGGCAACGATTACGCTTTGACAGTCTGCGTGGCAAACCTCTGGTGCTGAATTTTTGGGCAACCTGGTGTCCACCTTGCATAGAAGAACTCCCTTTATTGGAGTCTTTTTATAAGTTAAATGTCGCCAAAAGATGGCAAGTTGTTGGCATTGCCGTTGATCACGCAAAAGCTGTTCGGCAATTTTTAGCCAAAATGCCACTCAGCTTCCCCACACCTGTGGCTGGCTTGGCTGGTACAGAGATGTCGCGCTCCTTGGGCAATGTGAGTGGAGGATTGCCATTTACCGTGGTGCTGGATGCATCTGGCAAAGTGGCATTGCGGCATATGGGTAAACTAAGTGCTGCGCAGGTGGATGGATTTACCGCCATTCAATGACCCCGCTGGGCATCTGAACGAGCTATTAGGTCGAATTTCAGGATGCAACCAAGTTAGTTCGGGCGACTTGCAGGCATAGTGTAAAATGCCGTATTTGTCGAATACTTTGTCTATTTAATGAAAAATAGCTGCAAATAAAGCAAAATAGTTATGAATTAGCAGGAGATAAGAAAAATGGACTTACGCAAACTCAAAACACTGATCGACCTGGTGTCTGAATCGAATGTACAGGAGCTGGAAATCACTGAGGCCGAGGGCAAGGTTCGTATAGTCAAAGGTGGTGGTGGGCAACCCCAGGCCTTTATGGTAGCTCAGAGCGCCCCCAGTTTTTCCAGCCCCACGGGTGCAATCCAGAATGCACCTGAACTGGCAGTCGCCCCCGTGTTATCGGATACGGCAGCTTCTGTCGTGGCCCTGGCTGGGCATACCGTCAAGTCGCCGATGGTGGGCAGCTTTTACCGTGCCGCCAGTCCGGGTGCCAAGCCGTTTGTGGAGGTCGGCGACACCGTGGCCGTGGGCGATACGGTCTGCATCATTGAGGCGATGAAAATTTTGAACGAAATCGAGTCCGACAAAGCCGGGGTGGTCAAAAAAATCCTGTGCGAGAACGGTCAGGCTGTCGAGTACGGCCAGTCCTTGGTGGTGGTGGAATAAACGCTGGGATTTTTAAAAAGCACCTATGTTCAAAAAAATCCTGATCGCTAACCGAGGCGAAATTGCGCTACGCATCCAGCGCGCCTGCAAAGAGATGGGCATCAAGGCCGTAATGGTGTATTCCGAGGCCGACCGCGAGGCTAAATACGTCAAACTGGCCGACGAGGCCGTCTGCATTGGCCCAGCGCCCTCGGCGCAGAGCTACCTCAATGTGCCCGCTCTCATTGCCACCGCCGAGGTGACCGATGCCGAGGCCATTCACCCCGGCTACGGATTCTTAAGTGAAAACGCTGACTTTGCCGAGCGTGTCGAGCGTTCGGGCTTTAAATTCATTGGGCCCACGCCCGAGTCGATCCGCACTATGGGCGACAAGGTGTCGGCCAAGCGCGCCATGATCAAAGCCGGTGTACCCTGCGTGCCTGGCTCAGAGGGCGAGCTGCCTGACGATCCTGCAACGATCAAAAAGACCGCCAAAATGGTCGGTTATCCCGTCATCATCAAAGCGGCGGGCGGCGGCGGTGGGCGCGGTATGCGGGTGGTGCACACCGAGGCGGCGCTCATCAACGCAGTGGCCATGACCAAAGCCGAAGCAGGCGCAGCCTTTGGTAACCCGGCGGTGTACATGGAAAAGTTTTTACAAAACCCGCGCCACATCGAAATTCAGATTCTTGCCGATCAGCACAGAAACGCGGTGTATTTGGGTGAGCGCGACTGCTCCATGCAGCGGCGGCACCAAAAAATCATTGAAGAAGCGCCTGCACCCGGCATCCCGCGCAAATTGATTGAGAAAATCGGCGAACGCTGCACGGCGGCTTGCAGAAAAATCGGTTACCGAGGTGCGGGTACCTTTGAGTTTTTGTACGAAAACGGCGAGTTTTACTTTATCGAGATGAACACCCGCGTGCAGGTCGAACACCCGGTGACTGAGTGGATCAGTGGTATTGACATTGTGCAAACCCAAATTCGCGTAGCCTATGGCGAAAAGCTGCCTTTTAGCCAGCGCCAAATCGAGCTCAAAGGCCACGCTATCGAGGTGCGCATCAACGCCGAAGATGCCTATAAATTCACCCCCTGCCCCGGGCGCATTACCCTGTGGCACCCACCCGGTGGCCCGGGCGTGCGGGTGGACTCGCATATCTACACCAACTACTTTGTGCCGCCCAACTACGACAGCATGATTGGCAAAGTCATCGTCTATGGTGATACCCGCGAGCAAGCCTTGGCGCGCATGCGCACCGCACTGGACGAAACCGTGGTCGAGGGCATCAGTACCAACATTCCACTGCACCGCGAGCTGATGGTGGATGCCAAGTTTGTCCAGGGCGGTACCAATATCCACTACCTGGAAGAGTGGCTCAAATTGCATAAGCGCTGATGGGCTGCGCGTGCTGGCCTGCCAGTTGATGTATCCAGACCCCTATGTTTGAACTCTCCATTGTTGCCCCTGAAGACCAGGTCGAACTGCTGTGCGACGCGCTGGAAGCGCTGGACGCGGTCAGCGTCAGCGTGGAGGATGCCGATGCCCACACCAGCGCCGAGCAGGCCCTGTTTGGCGAGCCGGGCCTGCCGCCCCCCAAAGAGGGCTGGCAACGCTCGGTCATCAAAGCATTATTTGCTACTGAAAAAGTAGCTGCTTACGCCCTATCTACCTTGACTGTGCAGGATTTCTTTACCCAATGCAAGTCACAGGGCATCGCCGAGGTGGCTGACCAGGACTGGGTGCGCCTGACGCAATCGCAGTTTGCCCCGGTAGAAATTACGCCCGATTTCTGGATTGTGCCCACCTGGCACCAAGCGCCCGCGCAGGCCAGCAAAATCATTACCCTGGACCCCGGCCTGGCCTTCGGCACCGGTACCCACCCCACCACCCGCATGTGCCTGCGCTGGATAGCCCAGCACGGCGTGCAAGGCCAGCGGGTGCTGGACTACGGCTGTGGCTCCGGCATTTTGGCCATTGGCGCGGCGCTGTATGGGGCCACCGATATTGATGCCGTAGACATTGACGAAGCGGCCGTGCAGTCCACCCGGGATAACGCGCAAGCCAACCGCGTGACTTTGAAAGCAGGCTTGCCCGAAGCTGCGCAGGGCCAATACCACACGGTGCTGGCCAACATCTTGGCGACACCGCTCAAGGTGTTGGCACCCTTGCTGTGCGCCTATGTCCAGCCTGGCCAGAGCGCGGGCACGGTTGGCAGCCAGGCAAACACTGCCAGTAGTGGCCACCTCGTGTTGGCAGGCATCCTGGAGCGCCAGGCCGACGAGCTCAAAGCAGCTTATGCCCCCTATGCCCGCCTAGAGGTGACAGATGCGCAAGAGGGCTGGATATTGATGACCGCCCGCTTGTAAGACGGGTAGGCCATGCCATTGGCTCATGACGGACCGATGGACTTGTACCCAATAGCCCTCGTAGGCGTAGCGTTCTCATACAATAAGCCCTCATGAGTTCAACCACCCAATGTCCAGCGTGCGGCACCTTGTTCAAGGTGGCACTGGAGCAACTCAAAACCACCAAGGGCTGGGTGCGTTGTGGCCAATGCCAGGAGGTGTTTGATGCGCAACGCCATACACCCGAGGCACTGGCAACGCAAAAACCTGCCCACGGATTGCAAGTCTCTTTTTATACTGATCCGCACAGTACGATTCCGCAAAGTACCGTTCCCCAGGATTCAAGAGTACCTCCAGCTTTGACCAACGACGGTTCATCCCCACGCGGTGGAGCTACGGCCAAACTGCCTGCATCCTCAATCCGCGAAAAATCAGGCAGTAAAAAGCAAACCGCTGCTGAGCGCTCACGTAGTGATGTGGTAAGCGCAGAACGCAGATACGAACGCTGGGCCAATTCAGGTTTTCCGGGCGAAAGCAGACCTAGCCGCATCAGTCAGCCTGCGCCCATAGAGGCTCCGCAATCTGATGCACCCAGCTTCGTAGTACAAGCCCAACGCCAGCAGTTTTGGCGCAGCCCCTGGGTGCGTACCAGCATGGGACTGGTGGGGCTGATCTTGTTCTTGGGGCTGGGCCTGCAAGTGCTGCGCCATGAGCGTGACCGTATCGCCGCCGCCGCGCCAGCTACGCTGCCCTGGCTGCAAAGCCTGTGCAGTATGAGCGGTTGTGCGGTAGGTCTGCATAAGCAAATTGATGCCGTGGTGATTGATGCCTCCAGTTTCAACAAATTGCGCAGCGACGGCAGCAGCGAGTTGTACAAACTGGGCCTGAGTCTGAAAAACAATGGCCAACTGACCGTGGCCATGCCGCATATTGAGTTGAGCCTGAATGATGCACAAGACCAAGCGCTGCTGCGCCGGGTACTGAGCCCGCAAGATTTGGGTTCTGTACAGAATGCCCTGGCACCCGTCACCGAGTTTGCAGGTGGCACCACGGTTGCCGTGGACAGCAAGCAGCTTGCGGGTGCGCGCATAGCTGGGTATCGCGTGTGGGCCTTTTACCCTTAGCTTTTTCCATTCTCATTTTCTTTTTTTACCTCTCCTTCGTCACTTTTTTCCTAAGCTTCTTATATTTTTAACCTAAGCCTCTACTTTTATGTCCTCCATCATCTGCGGCTCGTTTGCTATCGACACCATCTTGGGCTTTGAAGGCAATTTTGCCGACCAAATCTTGCCCGATCAAATCCACAAGCTCAACGTTTCCTTCTTTGTGCCCGGTATGCGCCGCGAATACGGTGGCTGCGCAGGCAATATTGCCTATGGTCTCAAGCAGTTAGGGGGCGATCCCCTGCCCATGGCGGCAGTGGGCCCCGATGCCCGTGAGTACCTGGAGCGCTTTGCCAAGATGGGCATTGACACCCGCCTGGTGATGGTGCGGCCCGACAACTACACAGCACTGTGCACCATCATGACCGACAAGCAGAATAACCAGATCAGCGGCTTTCACCCTGGCGCGATGGGAGAGGCGCACCTGAATGTGATTCCCAAAAACACCCAAGCCAAACTGGGCATCATCTCGCCCGATGGGCGCGATGCCATGTGGCAGCATGCCCAGCAGTTTAAAGACGCAGGCATTTCCTTTGTGTTTGACCCCGGCCAGCAACTGCCCATGTTCAACGGCGAAGAGCACAAGCAACTCATTGGCATGGCCGACTACGTGACAGTCAACGACTACGAAGGGGCCATGCTGACCGAGCGCACGGGTCTGTCGTTTGCACAAATTTCTGGCCAAGTCAAAGGCTTGGTCGTCACACTGGGCGAGCAAGGCTGTGATGTGTGGATAGACGGCACCAAGACCCATGTGGCCCCGGTCAAAGCTGCTGCGGTGGTAGACCCCACAGGCTGTGGCGATGCCTTCCGCGCTGCGCTGCTCTTTGGCATAGAGCGCAGCTGGAGCCTGGTGCGTGCCTGTACCCTGGGTAACCAGATAGGCGCTATCAAAATCGCCCATCGCGGCGGGCAAAACTACACCCTCAACCTCGCGCAGTTGGCGCTAGGCTAAGGCCTCAGCGCATAGCAAAACTCCAGCGCCAAGGCCATGCAGTCCGTCTTTGACAAACCCAGCCTGCTGCAACGCATCGCGCCGTGGTTTCAGGGCTTTGACGGGCCGCTGGCATTTGCAGTGTTTTTACTGGGCTGCGCCGGGTTGCTCACCATGTACTCCTCCGGTTTTGACCATGGCACGCGCTTTTTCGACCATGGCCGCAATATGCTGATTGCGGCCAGCATCATGTTTGTGGTGGCGCAGTTGCCGCCGCAGCGCCTCATGACTTTTGCCGTGCCGCTGTATGTGGTGGGTGTAACGCTGCTGATTGCGGTGGCAATTTTTGGCATCACCAAAAAGGGGGCCAGACGCTGGCTGCACTTGGGCATCGTCATCCAGCCCAGCGAAATTCTTAAAATCGCCATGCCCCTCATGCTGGCCTGGTGGTTTCAAAAACGCGAGGGGCAGTTACGACCTTTGGACTTTTTAGTCGCCGCAGTGCTGTTGGCCATTCCTGTGGGTTTGATCGTCAAACAGCCCGACTTAGGCACTGCGATCTTGGTAATGTCGGCCGGACTTTTTGTGATATTTTTTGCCGGTTTAAGCTGGAAACTGATTATCCCGCCCTTGCTCCTGGGACTGTTGGCCATCACCCTGCTGGTGGTATTGGAGCCCAAGTTGTGCGCTGACGGTTACCGCTGGCCCCTGCTACACAGCTACCAGCAGCAGCGCATTTGTACCTTGCTAGACCCATCACGCGACCCGTTGGGCAAAGGCTTTCACATCATCCAGGGCATGATCGCCATCGGCTCAGGTGGCATGCTGGGCAAGGGGTTTATGCAGGGCACGCAAACCCATCTGGAATTTATTCCCGAACGCACCACCGACTTTATTTTTGCCGCCTATTCCGAAGAGTTTGGTCTGCTGGGAAATTTGTTTCTCATCGTGGCATTTATATTTTTGGTGCTACGCGGTTTGATGATCGCGCTCGAGGCCCCCACTCTGTTCTCACGCTTGCTTGCAGGCTCTATCACGCTGATTTTCTTTACCTACGCGTTTGTCAACATGGGCATGGTCAGTGGAATATTGCCCGTGGTGGGCGTGCCGCTGCCGTTTATCAGCTATGGCGGCACGGCGATGGTGACGCTGGGGTTGGGGCTGGGGATACTTATGTCGATCTCTAAGGCTAAGAGGTTGGTGCAGTCGTAGGCTGTGCAGGCAGCGCGTGCTGCATGGCTGCACACCAAACCAGAGGCGCAGCCCTCACAGCGTATGGCTTCGGTCACCGTGGCTAAAACCCAGTGGATCCAAACTGCAGCCCTTGCTGAACCCGATCACTTTGAACAACTCGCCCATCTCATGCTCGGTAGCTAATTTGGCCGCTAGCGCCCGCTGCATAGGTGTAAGACGCTCCATTTTTTGTAGCAAACCGCAGTTCATCAAAAACCGCGCCTGATTGCAGTAACCCAGCACATCCAGTCCGGCGTCTTGCCCGGCCAGTGCGATGCCCGTAAAGTTGACGTGGGCGGTAATGTCTTTGTGCCCCACTTTGTCCAGCGGGTCGGGGTCGGCCAGGTGCTGGTAGTGGCACATCAGGGTGCCCATGTGGCGCTGGGGATGGTAGTACTCACTCTCGGGGAATCCGTAGTCAATAAAAAAAGCCGCGCCGCGCGTGAGGCACTCGGCCAGGGTGCGCACAAAGGCCTCGCCCTGCGGGTGGATTTCGGTCAGGTAGTCGTGGTTGCCCGCAATCTCCACAGGGGGGCGCAGATCGGTAGGACGGTCTGCAAATACAAAGGGCTGCTCGGTCTGCACTCGCGTGGCGAGTTGTTGCGCACTCGGCCGCAAAGCCACCCCACGTTCATGCCACACCCCTTTGGTGCGCACCAGCAGCTTGACGGGCATGGCATCCAGCACTTCGTTGCCGATGACTACGCCCTCCATGTGCGTGGGCAGCGCGTCCAGCCACTGCACGCGGCTGCCCAACGGGGCCAGCTTTTCCTGCTGCCGGACCCGTAGGCTGCCCGATACATCCACTATAAAATATTGCTCTAGCGCAATAGAATTAAGCGTAAGCAGCTCATATATTTGTAGCGCCAAGGTACCGGTACCGGCACCAAACTCAACTACGCAGCGGGTGCCGCTGGCCTGCAAAGCCTGCGCCACCTGGCTGGCCAGGCAGGCACCAAACAGCGGCGAGAGCTCGGGCGCGGTCACAAAATCGCTGCCGCTTTGGGGGAAGGCACCAAACTTTTGCGAGCCATGGGCGTAGTAGCCCATGCCGGGTGCGTACAGCGCTGCATGCATAAACGCGTCAAAGGGCAACCAGCCACCCGCCGCAGCAATAGCCTGGGTAATATGCGCCGCCAGCGCCTCCGATACACTAGGAGTTGATTGATTCACCCCCCCATTGTCTGTGATGTTGAACCCACTATGCATGCACCTGTCGTACTGGTAACGGGCGCCGCCAAAAGGCTGGGCCGCGAAATAGCCCTGACGCTCGCCCGCGCGGGCTGGCGCGTGGCTGTGCACTACCGTGGCTCACAACAAGACGCTATAGATACCGTAGCTGCTTGCGCTCTATTAACGGGCGGTAGCGCCCACTTTCAAGCCGATTTAGGCAATGAGACCGCTGTGAGCGCGCTGGTGCCCCAGGTGGTAGCGCAAATGGGCCACCTGGACGCGGTGGTCAACAACGCAGCCATGTTTGCGCATGACGAAGCGGCCAGCTTCAGCTACGCCGCGCTAGACCAGCACCTGCGTGCCAACACCGGTGCGCCTATCTTGCTGGCCCAGGCTCTGCATGCCCATGTGGTGCAGCGCGCCGCCCGTGGTGTGGTGGTCAATTTGCTAGACCAAAAACTGTGGAACCCGAACCCCGACTTTTTGAGCTACACCCTGTCCAAGGCCGCGCTGGAGAGTGCCAACACCCTGCTGGCCATGGCGCTGGCCCCCCAGCTGCGAGTGGTAGGCGTGGCCCCCGGCCTGACCTTGAACAATTCCCTGCTCACTGGCGAGCAGTTTACGGCCATGCATGCCACCAGCCCGCTAGGGCGCAGCTCCAGCGCTGAAGATGTAGCCGCCACGGTGTTGTTTGCCCTGAACAACCAGGCCATCACCGGCACCACCCTGGTGGTAGACGGTGGCCAGCATTTGATGAAGACCGCGCGCGATTTTGCGTTTATGCCCCCTGAATGAGGCCCAAGCCCCCTATGAACACACCCAACGAACTGGTCGATTGCAGAAAGCTCTTTTTGCGCGACTTTGCCATTGCAGCCCACATCGGTATCCACGACTTTGAGCAAAGCGCGCCCCAGCGCCTGCTGATCAATGTGGATTTGTATGTGCCACTGAAAAACACTCTGCCCAAAGACGATGCCATTCGCAATGTGGTCGACTACGACTTTATCCGCGACGTAGTGCGCCAGCGCGTAGCAAAGGGGCATATCAATTTGCAAGAGACCCTGTGCGACGATGTACTGGCCACCTTGCTGCAACACCCTCTGGTGCAGGCCGCGCGCGTGAGTAGCTGCAAGCCCGATGTGTACCCCGACTGCACCGCTGTGGGCGTGGAGGTGTTTGCGCAAAAAACGGGTGCTGGCACGCATTCGTCTGATTGGGTATAGCCCTATGCCCACCCTAGTTTCTACACCCCAAGGCAGCCAAACCCTGGCCCTGACTGGTCTGCGCTTTGATGCCAATTTGGGCATTCTCGACCACGAAAAATCCAAGCCCCAGCCCATCCAGGTCGATGCCGAGCTGAACCTGGGCACCCAGCCTCTGCTGCCCAGCGACGACGACATCAACCATGTGCTGGACTACCGCAAGGTGCGCCAGATCATCATCGACGAATGTACCGAGCGACACATCAATTTGCTGGAGAGCCTGATAGGCAAGCTAGCGCACCGCCTGATGCAATTGCCCGGCGTGCTGGGGGTGCGCGTCAAAATCGCCAAGCTGGAGATTTTTGACGACTGCGAGGTGGCTATCCGGGTGGAGACGGGGCAGTGGTAGGCGCAGTGATGCTGTGGTGCGTTGCGTCTTTGCGGATAGCTTCTGCATCCAGCGCTATATCCCAGAAATCACTCAAATCCGCCGAGTCCCAGTCGCGCTTGAAGCGCTTGCTCACCTGCCGGATATTGCGTTTCTCCCAGCCTTTGTCCAGTGCGATTTTGGCGCGTAGATCGCTGTCCAGCTCGTGCCACATGCCGCTGTAACTGCCGGTGCCGCCCACAGCAATGCGAAAGCGAATAGGCAGGTGGTGCTGGATTTGCTCCTGCTGCATCATGCCAAGGGCTATCAAGCGTGAGAGGCGCTGGGTTATTTCGCCTTTGACTTTGCCTTGCGGCATGATGAGGGCGTAGACATTGGGCTGCACGCAGGCCACATGGTCGTTGGGCAATGCTACAGTGCGCAGCAGGCGCACGGTGCGCAGCACGGCCTGTTGCGTAGGGGGTGACTCGCTGGCGATATCGGCAAAGGCAGGGTCGATACGGGGCTGTACGTAGGCCACTGTCAGATCGGTTTGGTCCAACTGCGCCTGGCTCCATTGCTGTGCCAGCAGGCGCGGGAAGTGGGTGGATGCCACAAAGCCGGTCAGGGGATCCAAATCAGCCAGTGTAGTCGCGCGCACGGCGCTGGTGTGCTGGGCTTTGGCATGCAGGTGCAGGGCAATCAGCAGCACCGGCATTTCAAACAGCAGCGCATACACAGGTGCGTTAAAGGGCAACCAGGGCAGGGGTATCCAGCCTTGGGCATCCACCAGAGTGAACACAACAACACAGATCAACGGAAGGTAGGCCAATAGCCACAGCTTGGCCGTGCTGCTGCCTTGGCGCAGCGCGTGTATGACCATGCCGAGGATGACCGCTGTGTTAAGCAGAAAAACCAGGTTGATCAAGTGCAGTCGCATGTTGATATTTTTAGTCAGCATCATCAGACTGATGGAGGCAATACTGACGAGGAACAGTCCCGTCACAGCGCGTTGCCTCCACAACGCAGTGGTGCTGGAGTAGAACAAGGCGCGGCAAAACTGGGTTTGCACTGTGACGGCCGCCATCAGCAGCACATTGCTCGACACCTCAGGCCAGCCGGTGGCCTGTCGCCAAAAGGCGTAGCTGGCTATGCCTACATAAGCGGCGCAGGCAAAAAAACCCAGTCCCACATACAGCGTGTACCACAGGTAGATTGCATTGCGGTAAGCCAGCGCCATCAGCAGGCTGGCAATCGACATCAAGGCCATAAAACCCAGAAGCAAGCCGAGCCACAAAAACTGATGCTGGTTCTGGGTGTGCATGACATCCGTGCGCTGCAAGTTCACCGCAAAATGCAGTGGGGTGGTGTTGGCTATGCGAATGTAAAAATCATGCGCACCTGGGGTCAGTGTGGGGATGGAAAACTGTGGGTTCAAGCTGCGGCGCGGCCACTGGGTGTGCGCTATCAGGTCGCCAGCGGCCTGCATTTTCCAGCTGCCTTGGCTGTTGTGGCTATAGAGCACTACCCGGTCTACAAACGGACGGGTGAACTCCAGCAGCCAGCCGGTAGCCATGTCAGGGTGGTCGGCGGTGAGGCGAAAGTGCAGCCACAAATGCTGGCCCGGCTGCATCGGGTGGGTGATGTCGGGGTTAAAGGGCTTTAAATGCGCCAGGCTCATCGCAGCCACCTGCTCGATGGTGGTGGCCTCTGGCAAATTACCCAACGAGCGCAAAGGCAGCTGTGCGTGTTCGTCCACCAGGGTGGAGACCGGTACCGCCTTGGACTGCGCCTCCAAAACGCTTTGCAGCTCGGTCCAGGCGGGTAGGGCAAATGCACAGGGACTGGCTAGGCACGCCAGCAGCAGGCAGCGGATCCAAAAATTGAAGTGGCCCACAAAATGAGTAATTAAGCGTTAACGCGGATTGGCTTATTGTAGTGCGATGTCAGGGGTAAACGGACTTCGCAGGGATGTGCAGACTTCCCGTCCGCGCATCCTGCAGGGCATTCGGTTAATGTGTGGCTGATGGCTCTTCAGGCCAAAAGCGAATCGAACGCTGTTTCCAGGCTGAGGCGTTGCCCATGGCCTGTTGAAGCGTGACATGCAGCCGCTCGGGCTTTCCCGGATAGCTGCGCAGGGAACTGGCCAGCACTTTGAACTGAATGGGGACGGCACGCCGGTCATCCTTATCCTCCATGATGCCCAGTGCCACCAGTCGCGCGAGCCGGGCAGAGAGTACTTCACTGCGCTCCACGCCGGGCATGAGAATGACAAACAGTGCGTCATCGATACGAGCAATACTGTCGTCCTCACGCGCAATAGTGCGCAGCATGCGCACGGCACGCTGGGTAACTAGTTTTTGGTCCACCGCCGCACCGTCACTGCGCATGGACGTGTCTACGTTGGCGCGTACGTAGACAATGGCCAGATCACTGTCGGCCTGCAAAGCCCTGCGCCACAGTCTTGCCAGCAGATCGGGGTACAGGTTGGCGGGCACAAAGCCTGTCAGCGGGTCGGTGCCGGCCAGCGTGCTGCTGCGTACATCGCGGCTGTGTGCGGTTTTGGCGTGCAGGTGCAGTGCGGCCAGCAGCACCAGCATCTCAAACACCAGCGCGTACAGTGGTGCTTTCAAGGGCAGCCAGGGCACACCCGCCCAGCCAAAATTCTCCAGCACGGTGAGCGTCACCACAATCACCAAAGGCACATAGGCCAGCAACCAGAGCCACGCTACCCGCCTGCGGTAGCGCAGGGCACGTATCGCAATGGCCATCATGGCGGTGATGCAGGCGATGCTTTGCACTACAAATGTCAACTCGCGCAAACGCAAGTCACGCAGCCACCACAGCAGGGCCATAGCTACCACGCTGAGTACCAGCAGCGCCGACACGCCAGCGTGGATCCAGGGTGATGAACTGCGCGGCACAAACATGGCACGGCAAAACTGGAGCTGCACTGCGAAGGCCCCCATCAAAAACAGAGGTGTCAGTGCCTCGGGCCAGGCCATGGTGCGCGAGCCGATGACATAGTTACCCAAACCCACAAATGAGGCGCAAGTGGCAATGCCCAACAGTACATACAGCGCATACCAGCCGTAAGTATTGTCTTTATAGGCTACTGCAAACATCGCAGTGATGACCGCCATCAACACCATCAAACCCAAAATCAAACCAATGACTAAAAAATCCGATTGCATGTTTTGGTTCGCCGCATCATGGGGCAAAAGGCGTGCAGCAAAGCGCACAGGCAGGTTGTGCACTACTTTGACAAAAAAATCATGCTCTCCGCCAGCCAGGTGCGGCAGCGCAAACTGGGGATGCAGCCCGTGCAGAGGCCATTGGGCATGCGGCACCGCGATGCCAGACTTTTGCACCTGCCACACGCCTTGCGTATCACGGTAATAAAACTCCACGCGGCTCAGTAAAGGTTTGGCCAACTCAAAGGTCCAGCCCATTGGCACCGCATCCTGCGTTACCGCAACACGAAAATACAACCACAATGGGTGGGCCGTGTCGATGGTATGTGCGCGCTGCTGGTTAAACGGGGTAAACGTACCGGGAGCACTGGCGGCTACTTGCTCTACCGTCATGCCGGCACTTGTGGCAGTGCGTACCATCAGCATAGGGACGGCTGTACCTGCTCTGGTTTGGGATAAATTCAATGCTGGTGCCATGCCTTGCGCCATAGCCAAGCTAGCTACAGACAGCCAAGCAGTCAAACAAAAGATGAAAAGATGAAAAAACCGCATGAATCTGAGCCAGCAGTAAGTAAATATGTAACAAGTTGATTGTAGGCAACTCCCGTGTGAATTCCTAAGAATGCGAAAATACAGCCATGAACGCCCATACCGAACCCCGCGCCTGGTTGTCTGCGCACACTAACGAGCTACGTGCGCCAGTGCCCGCCCAAGCGCAAGCCGCCATAACCGTAGCCGAGCACCTGACCGAACACGGTGCAAGCGCCCGCGCCGCCTTTGAAAATAACAAGCTCGAAAAGCGCCTGTGCCGCGAGGTCGGCAAGGCCATAGTCGACTACCAGATGATCGAGCAGGGCGACAAGGTCATGGTCTGCCTGTCGGGCGGCAAAGACAGCTACGCCATGCTGGACATTTTGCTGAAACTGCAAGCGCGCGCGCCGATCCAGTTTGAGCTGATCGCCGTCAACCTGGACCAAAAGCAGCCCGGTTTTCCGGCCGACGTGCTGCCTGCGTATTTGCAAAAAAAGGGCATCCAGTTTCATATTGAAAACCAGGACACCTACAGCATCGTCAAAGACAAAATTCCCGACGGCAAAACCATGTGCTCGCTGTGCTCGCGCCTGCGCCGGGGCATTTTGTACCGTGTGGCCAAAGAGTTGGGTTGCACCAAAATTGCCCTGGGCCACCACCGCGACGACATGCTGCAAACACTGCTGCTGAATATGTTTTTTGGCGGCAAACTCAAAGGCATGCCGCCCAAGCTGGTGAGTGACGATGGCCGCCATGTCGTGATCCGGCCGATGGCCCTGGTGGCCGAGACGGACCTGCAGCGTTGGGCGGCGCAGCGGCAATTTCCCATCATCCCCTGCACACTGTGCGGCAGCCAGGCCAACCTGCAACGCAAACAGATCGGGCAAATGCTGCGGGATTGGGAAAAACAGCACCCTGGCCGTATCGAGAGCATGTTCAGCGCGCTGCAAAACGTCGTGCCCTCGCACCTGATGGACGGAACTCGCCACGACTTCAAAGGTCTGACTCCAACCGGGAAGCCCGATGCACAGGGTGACCGCGCTTTTGATGCCGACGATGCGCCAGCAGCGGCTTGGGGCTACGCACAGATCGTGCGTTTTGACGACTGAGCCGCCCGGCGACGGCCAATGCCCGCCGTCGGGCCACGAGGAGTTTTCGATGCGGGCACTTGGTTTTCTGGCAGTATGTTGCACGATGTTGCTGACGGCCTGCAGCGGCATGCGACTGGTGGACTCCGACGTGACCGCGTATGCCACCGGGCCAGCCGTCCCGGCCGGCGCGACCTATCGTTTCGAGCGCCTGCCCTCGCAACAAGCCATGCCGCAACAAT
>JAYVJV010000157.1:0-11661 GCA_043769005.1 Polaromonas sp.
GTGCTGCCCGAGCTGCTGCACAGCGCCGTCATCGAGGCCCAGGAGCGCATGGGGGCGCATGGGGAGGTGGTAGAAGCACTCAACGAGTCACTATTAAAAGAGGAGCTGCTTACGCATTATTCTAAAGGGCTGCGCTCTGTTTCTATTGTTTTTTTGCATGGCTACAGGTACACGGCGCATGAACTGGCGGCTGAGCGCATTGCGCGCGAGGTGGGCTATACGCAGATCAGCGTGAGCCATAAAACCAGCCCCATGATGAAGCTGGTGAGCCGGGGCGACACCACTGTGGTGGATGCCTACCTGTCGCCCATTTTGCGCCGCTACGTGCAGCAGGTGGCCAGCCAGATGCCGGGGGTGAAGCTGTTTTTTATGCAGTCCTCAGGTGGCCTGACGGATGCGCACAGCTTTCAGGGCAAGGACGCAATTTTGAGTGGCCCGGCGGGCGGCATTGTGGGCATGGCCCGGACAACGCAGCTGGCCTTTGGTCATTCCTCGGCGCAGTTGGCCGGACAGGCCAAAGTCATCGGCTTCGATATGGGCGGCACGTCTACCGACGTGAGCCATTTTGCGGGCGAGTTTGAGCGCGAATTTGAAACCCAGGTGGCGGGCGTGCGCATGCGTGCGCCGATGATGAGCATCCACACCGTGGCGGCGGGTGGCGGCTCGATCTTGCAGTTTGACGGGGCACGCATGCGCGTAGGGCCGCAAAGCGCCGCCGCCAACCCCGGCCCGGCGTGCTATCGGCGCGGTGGCCCATTGGCAGTGACCGATGCCAATGTGCTGCTGGGCAAAGTGCAGCCGCGCTACTTTCCCAAGGTGTTTGGGCCGCAGGCCAATGAAGCGCTCAGCTACGAGGCGACGCTGGAGAAATTCAAGCAGTTGGCTGAGCAGGTGGACAGGGCGCAGGCTACAGGGGGCACAGATCAGGCCACAGGACAGAGCCGCCAAGCCCATGCAACTGCGCGGCGCACTGTGGAGGACATAGCCGAAGGCTTTATCCACATCGCCGTGCAGCAGATGGCCAATGCCATCAAGAAAATATCCGTCGCGCGCGGCTATGACGTGACGCGCTACACCCTGCAATGCTTTGGAGGTGCGGGTGGTCAGCATGCCTGCCTGGTGGCCGATGCACTGGGCATGACGCGGGTGCTGGTGCACCCCATGGCGGGCGTGCTGTCGGCCTACGGCATGGGCCTGGCCGACCAGTCCAGCATGCGCGAGCAGGCGGTGGAAGTGGCGTTGTCGGCAGCCGCTTTGGCAGAGGTCAACGCCACGCTGGACGCACTGGCGCAGGACGCACAGGCTGCGCTGCTACGCCAGCAGGCCGCCAGCGGCAGCATTACGCTGCACAGGCGTGTGCATGTGAAATACCAGGGCACCGACAGCGCCCTGATCGTGCCTGCGGGCAGTGCAGAGCAGATCACCGCCGCGTTTGAGGCAGCCTACCGCCAGCGCTTTGCATTCTTGATGCAGGGCCGCGCCTTGATTGTGGAGGCCGTGTCTGTGGAAGCCATTGTGGCGGGCGATGCACCTACCGAGCCGGTGCATGCGTTGCACCCGCCGCGTGCCGTGCCCGTGCGTGAGACGGTGCGCATGTTCTCCGGCGGCGCGTGGCACAACGCTGCCTTGGTAGTGCGCGGCGATATGCGCCCGGGTGATACGGTCAGCGGCCCGGCCATTATTGCCGAGCAAAACGCCACCACGGTGGTAGAGCCCGGCTGGCAAGCCAATTTAACGGCATTAGACCACCTCGTGCTTGAGCGGATAGCGCAACGTGCTATCACTTATGCAGCAGGCACCACCGCAGACCCGGTACTGCTGGAGGTGTTTAACAACCTGTTCATGAACATCGCCGAGCAGATGGGCCTGCAACTGCAAAACACCGCGTACTCCGTCAACATCAAGGAGCGGCTGGACTTTAGCTGCGCGCTGTTTGATGCACAGGGCAACCTGATTGCCAACGCACCGCACATGCCCGTGCATCTTGGGTCTATGGGTGAGAGCATTAAAACCGTCATCCGTGATAACGCGGGCCGCATGCAGCCAGGCGATGTGTTTGCACTGAACGACCCCTACCACGGCGGCACGCATTTGCCGGATGTGACGGTGATTACGCCTGTGTACCTGGGCGAGCAGCCTACCTTCTACGTGGGCTCCCGTGGTCACCATGCCGACATCGGCGGTACCACGCCGGGCTCGATGCCGCCGTTTTCGACCCGCATTGAAGAAGAAGGTGTGCAGATCAATAACGTCCGACTGGTGGCGCAGGGCGTGCTGCAAGAGCAAACCATGCTGGACTTGCTCAAAAGCGGCAAGTACCCGTCACGCAACCCCGCGCAAAACATGGCCGACCTGAAGGCGCAAATTGCCGCCAACGAAAAAGGCGTGCAGGAGCTGGGCAAGATGGTGGCCAACTTCGGCTTGCCCGTGGTCCAGGCGTATATGAAGCATGTGCAGGACAACGCCGAAGAATCTGTGCGCCGCGCTATCACACAAATAGCAGCGCGGCTGAAAAACGCAAGCTTTACCCAACCGCTGGACAACGGCGCGCAGATTCAGGTGGCGATCCGCGTGAATGCCGCTGAGCGCAGCGCCGAGATTGACTTTACCGGCACTTCACCGCAGCAGACCAATAATTTCAACGCACCTACCGCCGTGTGCATGGCGGCGGTGCTCTACGTGTTTCGCACCTTGGTGGATGACGACATACCGCTCAATGCGGGTTGCTTGAAGCCCTTGAAGGTCATCATCCCACCGGGCAGCATGCTCAACCCCCACCCTCCCGCCTCGGTGGTGGCGGGCAATGTAGAAACCTCCAGCTGCATTACCAACGCCTTGTTTGGCGCTTTGGGCATCATGGCCGGTGGCCAGCCGACCATGAACAACTTTACTTTTGGCAATGCCACGCACCAGTACTACGAAACCATCTCGGGCGGTAGCGGCGCAGGCGGCGTGTTCGATGCGCAGGGTCAACTCACGGGCGGCTTCAACGGCACATCGGTGGTGCAGGCCCATATGACCAACTCGCGCATGACCGACCCCGAGGTGCTGGAGTTTAGATTCCCCGTGCGGCTGGAAAGCTACGCCATCCGCCAGGGCAGCGGCGGCAACGGCAAATACACAGGCGGCAACGGCGGCGTGCGGCGGCTGAAGTTTTTAGAGAAGATGACCGCCAACATCCTGAGCAATGGCCGCATCCACAGCGCCTTTGGCATGGCCGGTGGCGCAGCAGGCGCGGTGGGCATCAACCGGGTGCTGCGGGCCGATGGGCGGGTAGAAGAGCTGGCGCATATTGGCAGTACCGAGATGCAGCCAGGCGATGTGTTTGAGATCCACACACCAGGGGGCGGTGGGTTTGGGGTGTAAAGTGCTTACCAGGCTGGTTGTCCCGCTGGGAATACCGCTGGGACTGAGCCCTTATGTGGCTAACCACTTGCGGATGGAAGCCGCAATGCCCGCCGCGTCCAGTCCCTGCAAGGTCAACAGCTTGGCCGGGTCGCCATGCTCGATAAACACATCGGGCAAGCCCAGGCACAGCACCGGCTTGTGGATGCGCAGGGTTTGCAAGGCCTCCAGCACGGCCGAGCCCGCGCCGCCCATCAGGCAGCCCTCTTCTAACGTAACCAGCGACTCGTGGGTACTGGCGATGTCTTTGAGCAGATCCAGGTCCAGCGGTTTGGCCCAGCGCATATTGACCACCGTGGCATCGAGCTGCTCGGCCGCTTGCAGCGCCGGGTACAGCAAAGTACCAAAACTGAGGATGGCAATTTTTTTACCCGCAGACATGCGCCGCACTTCGCCTTTGCCAAAGGGCAGGGGTGCGAGGTCGGTGCCGCACACCGTGCCTGCACCCGCGCCACGCGGGTAGCGCACGGCTACGCTGTGGTTTTGCTGGAAGGCGGTAGTGAGCAGGGCGCGGCACTCGGCCTCGTCGGCTGGGCAGGCCACGCTGAGGTTGGGGATGCAGCGCAAGAAGGCAATGTCATACGCACCCGCATGGGTTGCACCGTCAGCACCGACCAGGCCTGCGCGGTCCAGAGCAAACACCACCGGCAGGTTTTGGATGGCTACATCGTGGATGAGCTGGTCATAGCCGCGCTGTAGGAAGGTGCTGTAGATGGCCAGCACGGGTTTGAGGCCCTCGCAGGCCAGGCCGGCGGCAAAGGTAACGGCGTGCTGCTCGGCAATGCCGACATCGTGGTAGCGCTGGGGAAAGCGCTTTTCAAACTCCACCATGCCTGAGCCTTCGCGCATGGCGGGGGTGATGGCCACCAGGCGCGCGTCTTGCGCGGCCATGTCGCACAGCCAGGAGCCAAAGACCTGGGTGAAGGTTTGTTTAGGAGGCGTGCTGGCCTTGACCAGGCCGACGGTTGGGTCAAACTTGCCGGGGCCGTGGTAGGCCACGGGGTCGGCCTCGGCCAGCTTGTAGCCCTGGCCTTTTTTGGTGACCACATGCAAGAACTGGGGACCTGCGCCGCTGGCCATCAAGTGCTTGACGTTTTCTAGCGTGGGAATGAGCGATTCCAAGTCGTGCCCGTCGATGGGGCCGATGTAGTTAAAGCCAAATTTTTCAAACAGCGTGGCGGGTACCACCATGCCTTTGGCCTGCTCTTCAATACGCTTGGCCAGCTCAAACAGCGGAGGGGCCACCTTGAGCACGCTTTTGCCCACGTTTTTGGCGGCGGAGTAAAACTGCCCGCTCATCAGCTGCGCCAGGTAGCGGTTGAGCGCGCCGACCGGCGGGCTGATGCTCATGTCGTTGTCGTTCAGCACCACCAAGAGCGGCAGATCGTGCTGCACACCGCCGTTGTTCAGCGCCTCAAAGGCCATGCCGGCTGTCATGGCTCCGTCGCCAATCACGGCGATGCTGTGGCGCTGCTCGCCTTTGGTGCGGGCGGCGATGGCCATGCCCAGAGCGGCAGAAATGGAGGTGGACGAGTGCGCGGTGCCAAAGGCATCGTACGGGCTCTCCTCGCGGCGCGGAAAGCCGCTGATGCCGCCGATCTGGCGCAATGTGTGCATTTGCTCGCGCCTGCCCGTGAGGATTTTGTGTGGGTAGGTTTGGTGGCCCACGTCCCACACCAGGCGGTCGTGCGGGGTGTTAAACACATAGTGCAGCGCTACGGTGAGCTCGACCGTGCCCAGGTTGGAGCTTAAATGCCCGCCGGTTTGCGAAACCGATTGCAGCACATAGTCACGCAGCTCACCCGCCAAGGCCTTAAGCTGGCTGCGCGGCAGCGCGCGCAACTGGGCGGGGGAGTGGATGGTGGGCAAAATCGTCATGCTGAGGTGGTTACAGAGGTGAAGACAGGGCAGTCAGTTACTATGTATTTTATAGCTGCTTACACTATATTTTATTGGGCTAGAGGCCTAAAACACTGTAAATTATAGAGGGTATACACGGTCTAGCTGCGCCGCTGAACGACCATGTCGGCCAGCGCATGCAGGGCGCGGGTATCGGCCAGGCCGCTGGCGTGCAGCGCGCGGGTGGCCTCGGTGTACAAAGTTTGCGCATACTGGCCAGCGCGCTCCAGGCCCATGAGCGAGACGTAGGTGGGCTTGTCACTGTCGGCATCTTTGCCCGCTGTTTTGCCCAAGGTGGCGGAGTCGGCAGTCACGTCCAAAATATCATCTACTACCTGAAAGGCCAGGCCAATGGCTGCGCCGTAGTCGCTCAAGGCCTGTAGCTGTGCGGCGCTGCACGCACCGCAGGCCGCGCCCATCACCACGCTGGCTTGCAGGAGCGCGCCGGTTTTTAGCTGGTGCATGTGGCGTAGCTGATCTTCTGTCAATTGCAGGCCCACGCTGGCCAGGTCAATGGCCTGACCGCCAGCCATACCGGCCTCGCCTGCGGCGCGCGCCAACAGGGCGCACAGGCGGGCTTGGGTGGCGGGGGGCACGCTGCTGTCCAACGGGGTGAGCAGCTCAAACGCCAGCGCTTGCAGCGCATCGCCCGCCAACAGCGCGCGGGCTTGGCCAAACTTGACATGCACGGTGGGCTTGCCACGGCGCAGGATGTCGTTGTCCATGCAGGGCATGTCGTCGTGCACCAGGCTGTAGGCGTGGATGAGCTCGACCGCGCAGGCGGCGCGCAAGGCCGCGGCGGGTGTGCGTGCATGCGGCGATGCAGCGCCTGTAGCCTGGCTCACTGCTTCGCTAGCCGCCATGACCAGGAGTGGGCGCAAGCGTTTGCCGCCGTCCAGCACGGCGTAGCGCATGGCATCACCCAGCTCGGCCGGGGCCTGGGCAGGCACCCACTCGGACAAAGCGGCCTCTACCTTCGCCAAATGCTGTTGGCTCCAGGCCGCAAAATCCAAAGTGCGCATGGGTATCTTGCTGTCGGGTTGCTTTATCACCGAGGGTTCCTTCGCCAAGACCTGCGCACTCATTCCTGTGCCCACGGTTTAGCGTCGCTGGCATCGGCCTTGCTGTCCAGCACCTTGATCTGCTGCTCCACGGCTTGCAGTTTGTCGCGGCAGATTTTAAGGAGCACGGCTCCGCGCTGGTAACCTGCCAGCAAGTCGTCCAGCGGCAGTTGGCCCGACTCCACGCGCGCTACCAGGGCTTCGAGCTCTTGCAGCGCGGCTTCGTAGGAGAGGTTTGTCGGCACAGTGGGGTTTGCTGGGGCTTTGGGCATAACCCACAATTGTAGGCGGGTAAAATCGTGTCCTCAGGTAAATATCGCTCCCCAACCGTACGTGGTGGGGAGTAAGTCACAAAGGTCTTGGGTCGCGCATGACTGATTTAAGTCTTCAACCACGTTTGGCCTCTAGCGCCCTGGTTCACAGCCCGTTGCCCGTGGCTGACTATTTTGACGCAGCGGTGTACGCCGCCGAGCAGCAGCGCATCTTTGCCCGCAGCCCGCGCTACATCGGCCACCAGCTGTCGGTGCCCAATGTGGGCCAGTACCACACCCTGCCGCAAGAGGGCGAGGGCCGGGTGCTGGTGCATACGCCCAAGGGCATCGAGCTGATCTCCAATGTCTGCCGCCACCGCCAGGCCCTGATGCTCAAGGGCCGGGGCCGCATGGACCCGGCTGCGGGCGGCAACATCATTTGCCCACTGCACCGCTGGACCTACGATACCAGCGGCAAGCTGCCCACCGGCAGCCTGATCGGTGCGCCGCATTTTGCGCAAGACCCCTGCCTGCACCTGCCCAACTACGCCTTGCAAAACTGGAATGGCCTGCTGTTTGATGCACCGCACGCCGATGTCAACGCCGACCTGGCGGGCATGCAGGCGCTGCCTGAGCTGAACTTTGACGGCTACGTGTTTGACCGTGCCCACATCCACCAGTGCGACTACAACTGGAAGAGCTTTATCGAGGTCTACCTGGAGGACTACCACGTCGGCCCCTTCCACCCCGGCCTGGGCCAATTTGTCGCCACGCACGACCTGCATTGGCAACTCAGCCCCAAATACAGCGTGCAAACCGTGGGCGTGGCTGACAAACTGGGCAAGCCGGGCACCGCCGTCTACCAGCGCTGGCACGACGCGGTGCTGAACTACCGGGGCGGCGAGCCGCCCAAGCACGGCGCCATCTGGCTGACCTTCTACCCCAACATCATGGTCGAGTGGTACCCGCATGTGCTGGTAGTGAGCACCCTTTTCCCGCAAGGGCCGCAAAAAACGCTGAACATGGTAGAGTTTTTCTACCCCGAAGAAATCGCTGCCTTCGAGCGCGAGTTCATCGAAGCCCAGCAAGCCGCCTACATGGAAACCTGTGTGGAAGACGACGAAATTGCCCTACGCATGGATGCCGGGCGCAAGGCCCTGCTGGCGCGTGGCGAGACCCAGTCAGGGCCGTACCAGACACCGATGGAAGATGGGATGGAGCATTTTCACCAGTGGTATCGGGGCGTGATGGGGGCGTGATGGGGGCGTGATGGGGGCTTACAGACAGCACGAAGGTAGATTCATCGCTTCTATTTTCATAGCTGCTTACGCTCGTATTTATTGGCCTAGCGGCCTATTTTTCACTTAAATTCAAGAGTCGGTCAACTACTGCACTACGCGCTGGCTGTCCAGCGCCGCTTTGTACACCGAGTTCTTCGGCACAGCCATCACGCGGCGCAGCATCGGTTCAAAGGTGCTGATGGGCAGTATCTCCAGGCTGGCATCAAAGGCCGGGTTATCAAACCATTCCACAAACTCTGCCGTATGCCCGTAGTACGGATGGCTGGCAAACTGGTCGCGCATGTTGCGGTCCATGCCAATGTGGTGAAAGAAGTTGTAGCCCTGAAATATGCCGTGGTGCTGCACCATCCACAGGTTAGCCTCACTCACAAAAGGCTTGAGGATGGCAGCGGCAATGTCGGGGTGGTTGTAGCTGCCCAGCGTATCGCCAATGTCATGCAACAGCGCGCACACCACATACTCGTCGTCGCGTCCCGCCTTAAGCGCCAGCGTGGCGGTGAGCAGGCAATGGCTGAGCCGGTCCATCGGAAAGCCACCAAAATCGCCGTCCAGCAGTTGCAGGTGCGCCAACACGCGATCAGGCAAAGTTTTGCCCATCTGCATCGCCTCGGGCACGATCTTGCGCCAGTCGTCTTGGGTGCTGTGCTCCATGCGGGTGAAGGTGGCGCGCTCGGTCATGGGGGAGTCCTTCAAGGTTTCTCCATCAAATGCTTGGCCAGCGCATGAAACGCAGGCAGCGAGGTTGGGTCGTTAAACGCGTTGGCGGGCATGGGGAAGGAGGCGAAGCGGGCGATCACCATGTCGGCCTTGGGGTCGATGTAAATGGTCTGGCCGTGCACGCCGCGCGCGGCAAACGCGCCGTGCTCGTTGTGCGACACCCACCACATATTGCGGTAGCTCCAGCCGGGCAGCAGCTTGTAGCCCGCAGTTGCAAACTGCGCTTTGTCAGCACCCTTGCGGATGTCGGCCACGACGGATTTGGGCACGATCTGCTGGCCATTGTAGTAGCCGTCCAGGCGCATCATTTCGCCAAAGCGGGCCATGTCGCGCAGGCTGGCGTTCATGCCGCCCCCGGCAAACTCGTTGCCTACGCTGTCCACCGCAAAGTAGGCATCCTGCTCGGCCCCCAGCTTGCTCCAGATACGCTCTTGCAGGTTCTCGCCAATCGACTTGCCCGTAGCGCGGCGGATCATCCAGCCCAGTGCGTCGGTATTTACCGTTTTGTAGGCAAAGGCCTGGCCGTGCGTGCCCTCTGGCTGCACGGTTTGCAAAAACTCGTAGAAGGTTTTAGGCCCTGCATAGCCGGGTGGGCGCGGCAGCACACCACCTGCGCGAACGTGGTCGAAGACTTCGGCTTTGGGGTCGGCGTAGTTTTCGGAGTATTTGATGCCCGTGGTCATGTCCAGCACCTGGCGCACCGTGGCATTGCCAAAGCCGGTGTCTTTCAGCTCGGCGACGTAGTTAGCCACAGGCGCGCTCTCGTCCAGTTTGCCTTCGGCCACCAGCATGGCACCGATGGTGCCGAAAAAAGATTTAGTGACCGAGTGCGCTATGTGCTGGCCGTCCGCCTTGAGCGCCCCCGCATAGCGCTCGTACACCACACGGCCCTTGTGCAGCACCACGATGCCGTCGGTGTAGTTGGCATCAAATGACTGCGCCCAGGTCATGGTGTTGGCCGCGCCCAGCACCTGAAAACTCACACCATCAATATCGACGCGCTCGGCACGCGGCAGCACACTGACGGCGGCATTCCCACGCGCCACACTGGTGGTGGGCAACAACTGGCGGATATTGGAAAACGACCAGCGAAATTGCGGAAACGCATAGAAGCTGCCATTGGCAAACTGCACTACCTTGTTGGCTGGCGGCGGTGAGCCCTGCATCCAGCCCAGCTTGACGGGGTCGGTCTCTTGCGCCGTGGGCAACTTAGGTGGGGTTTGGGCATGGCAGGGCAGCGCGGTGGCCAGGCTTGCGACGACTAGCGCGGCTTGCAGCGCGCGGGATGTAGTTGAGATTTTCATGCGGTGAGTCTACGGTGTGAAAAACCTTGCCGGGTACAGATAAACCCGCATTTCATACTTTTTGCTTCGCGCACGGATGACTCCATCGCATGCGTAGAGGTATCGCATCAGGCGCTGCGCACTTCCAAAATTTCAAAATCAATTGCTTCGCGGTAGGTCTTGGCATCGTGCTGGGCCAGGTGCAGCAAAATTTTGGGGGCATGGGCTTTGACTACACGGGGCAACAGGAAGCCGATGGCTACCATGGGCAGACCCGCCCATACATAGCCCGACAGCGCCAGCGCAGCGCCAATGCCCAGGAGCGGCAGTGCAATGCCGACGATGAACAGCCGATGCTTGATGTATTTTTGCGCCCGCTCGGGGTTCACAATCACCCGGAATCGCCCCTGGGGCAGGCCTGCGCGAAACTCGGCAAACGGTACATCCAGGGTCAAAGGATGATCCGGGGCGGTGGCTGGCGTTGCATCGGGCGCGCTCATGGCTTGGGTCTTTCAGGTGTGGCAGGTACGTAGTCAAGATTGTGCCTATCATTGTGCTTGGTTTGAACATACTGGAGAGAGATTTGAAATTTGCAATTTTAGGGGCTGGCTCGCTGGGCAGCGCCATCGGCGGTGTGCTGACCGAGGCGGGGCATAGCGTGTGCTTGATTACGCGCAACCAGGCGCATGTGGAGGCCATCAACCAGCGCGGTTTGGTACTACGCACTGATGGCGTAGACCGCACAGTGAAAGCGCAAGCAGCTACTAGTGCGATAGCAGCGGGCGTGGTGGACTGTGTGATTGTGCTGGTTAAATCTGCGCAGACCCGCCAGGCGATGGAAGCAACCCTGTCGCTGCTGGGGCCTGATACCACGGTGCTGTCTTTGCAAAACGGCTTGGGGCATGAAGACATATTGAGTGACGTGGTGGGCCGGGGCCGGGTACTGGCGGGCAAATGCTATTGCGGTGGGCAAATCATCGCGCCGGGGCAGGTGATCTGCGGCACCAAGGGCAAAGACACGCATATGGGTGAGCTCGATGGCTCCATGAGTCCGCGCATTTTGCGTATTGCCGCCGCGTTCAATGGTGCAGGTCTGCACACGGTGGTGAGCGACAACATCATGGGCACGATCTGGGACAAGCTGTTTATCAATGTAGCCACGGGTGCGCTCAGCGGCATCACGCGCCTGGCTTATGGTGATTTGTACCAAGTGCCGGAGCTGCGCGAGTGTGCCGTGGCGGCTGTGCGTGAAGCCATGGCGGTGGCCCAGGCGCGCGGCGTGCGTACCAGCATCACCGACCCGCTACAGGCCTGGACAAAGGCGGGCGCGGGCTTGCCGTATGAATTTAAAGCTTCCATTTTGCAAACCCTGGAGCGCGGTGTGCGTACCGAGGTGGACTACATCAACGGCGCGGTGGTGCAACTGGGTGCGCAGCATGGCGTGCCCACCCCGGTGAATGCGACCCTGTTGGCTTGTATCAAGGGGTTGGAGCAGTTGTTGCCTCCCAGTTTGTAAGTCCACTCTGCGTCTTCGCTGTTTCGTGCTAAGTCTTCGCGGGAGTTTGACAGTCGCACTCCAACTCAGCTCGCTATCGTGGAACGCAGGAGGGTGACCGTTGCGGCACAACCCTACTCGCTGCCCCGGCGCTTGGGGTGAGTGGCGTAGCGGCATAAAGGGGGAGTAGGCGGTCATAGACCGCCACGGAGGACAGCCGCGTAGCCAATCACCCCAAGTGCCGGGGCA
>JAYVJV010000158.1:0-10369 GCA_043769005.1 Polaromonas sp.
TTGCGTCTGTCCCAGCCGCCCACCATCGCTGCAAACACAGGCGCTCCCACACACATCAGCACCGCGCCTGCAGTAATGAGCTGGCCCGCGCTGGTAATACTGACATGCAGCGAGCTGCTCAGGTCGTTGAGTGAGCCGGGCACCAGCATCACACCGGTGCCGATCACAAAATTGCCAAATAACAGCGCCCACAATAAGTGTGAGTGCGCTATTTCAGATATATTTTGTGTAGAAGACACCGTAGATATTGCGCTGGAAGCTATTAAAAATATAGCTTTATGTACACCAATTTACCGCCGAACTTGCAGCGCACCGGGGTTGACGATATTGGTCGGTGTGCCACGAATAAAGTTGACCACGTTGTCAAAGGCCGCACCAAAATACAGCTCGTAGCTGTTTTGTTCTACATAGCCGATATGCGGTGTGCAGATGCAGTTTTCCAGGCGCAGCAGTGCATGGCCTTGCAAGATCGGCTCGGACTCAAACACGTCAATGGCGGCCAAGCCAGGGCGGCCCCGGTTTAAACCCGCCACCAGTGCATCGGGCTCGATCAACTCGGCGCGTGAGGTGTTGACCAGCAAGGCGGTAGGTTTCATCAGCGATAAATCGGCGTGGGTGACGATACTGCGAGTTTCATCATTCAGGCGCAAATGCAGGGAGACCACATCCGCCTCTGCAAAAAAAGCTTCTTTACTCGGGCTGACTCTGTGACCATCGGCACGGGCACGCTCCTGCGAACCTTCGCGGCCCCAGACCAAGACCTGCATGCCAAAAGCCTGGCCATAACCGGCCACCAGCTTGCCAATCTTGCCGTAACCCCACAGTCCCAGAGTTTTACCGCGCAACACGGTGCCAATGCCAAAGTTGGACGGCATCGAGGAGGCTTTGAGGCCCGACTGCTGCCAGCCACCATGCTTGAGGTGCGCAATATATTGCGGTATGCGCCGCTGGGCCGCCATGATCAGCGCCCATGTCAGTTCCGCTGGCGCGACTGGCGAGCCCGTGCCTTCCGAGACCACAATGCCGCGCTCAGTACAGGCTGCGACATCCACATGCGGACCGACTTTGCCGGTTTGGGCAATCATTTTCAGGCGTGGCAACTTTTCAATCAACTGGCGGTTCAGATGCGTGCGCTCGCGGATGAGCACAATCACATCCGCATCTTTGAGACGCACACTCAGTTGGCCAATGCCCTTGACCGTGTTGGTAAACACCTTGGCCGTATAGGATTCGAGTTTGACTGCGCAGTCGAGTTTGCGGACAGCATCCTGATAGTCGTCCAAAATCACAATATTCATACCGCCTATTGTGCCTGCAACTGGGCCTCATACTTTCGTATGCAACAGACTATTGCAGCGTTTCTTGGCAACCGCATTTGCGGCTACTATCAGGGCTACATAATTTCACCAGGATGTAACCCATGTCTATCTCGATGTCTTCTGCCAGTCTGCCTATTTTCCAGTCGATGCTGGGTAATTTGAGCCACTTCCTGGACAAAGCCCAAGCCTTCGTGGATGCCAAAAAAATCGACCCGGTCGCGCTTACACAGTACCGCCTGGCACCCGATATGCTGCCGTTTACCCGCCAAATTATGATTGCCTGCGATGCCGCCAAGTTGGGCGTGGCGCGGCTTGCCGCAGTAGAGGCACCCAGCATGCCAGATACCGAAGTGACCATTGCTGAACTGAAGGCACGGATTGCCAAAACGCTGGAATTTCTAGCCAGTGTGCCGACCAGCAAGCTCGATGGCACGGAAGCCAAGGAGATCACGTTTCCCGTTGGGCGCGATGCGAAAAAGACCATGCAGGGCGAGGCCTATCTCAAACACTGGGTCATGCCCAATTTTTTCTTCCACACCACCATGGCCTATGCCATGCTGCGCCAAAATGGCGTAGAACTGGGCAAGACGGACTATCTGCTGGGTGCTAAAGCGGCTGCTTAAACTGGGACTGAAACGCCAGTTCTGGAGCGCCTGGGTCAATGAAGGGTCTTTCGATAATTACCCCGTAATGGTACTGCTGGGATTGCAGTTTACCGTTCAAACCGTACGCATTTGTAGCGCAATCATACGGTCCAACTCGGCGCACACATCGGCGAAACGACCCGACACCACCATGCGACCTGCCCGGTCTGCGGGCAGGGTGCTGTCTAGGTTGCGCACCACGCGCACGCGGTGGATGGGTTGGGCCACTGCGGTGTTCGTGCGCTGGGGGTAGCTCATCCGCGTTGCGCTTAATGCGCCTGCATTGGCACCTGCATTTGCGCTAGCGCCAGGCGTTCGACGAGTTTGAGAGCCAGTTTCAGAGCCCGAGGGTGCGCCATGCGCCACGCGCCAAGGCTGTGATGGCAGTCGCGCGTTAGAGGCTTTGAGCCCATTGAGGCTAGGCGTACCAATATGGGGCGCAAAAAATAGTACGACAGCATGCAGCGGGGCGATCAAGAGGGATAAAAGGCTCATGGTGAATCTCCTTCGTTCTAAGTACTGGGGGCTAGTTCGGGCGCGCCCTCACATCAACATGCTGTTGCGGATCAAGCCCACTGCCAGGCCTTCAATCTCAAACGGCTCGCCGGGCTCGACCACGATGGTTTTGAAGTCGGGGTTTTCGGGGTGCAGCTCAATCAACTGCTTGTTGCGCTGAAAACGCTTGACCGTGACCTCTTCGCCCAGACGCGCCACTACGATTTGGCCGTTACGCGCATCTTTGGTGCTTTGCACGGCCAGCAGGTCGCCGTCCATGATGCCCACGTCACGCATGCTCATGCCGCGCACTTTGAGCAGGTAGTCGGGCTTGGCTGAAAACAGGCTGCTCTCAACATAGAAGGTGCGGTCTACATGCTCTTGCGCCAAAATGGGCGAGCCCGCAGCCACGCGGCCAATCAGCGGCAAAGCCAACTGCGCCAGACTTTGCAGGGGCAGGGTGAACTGCTTGCCCAAGCCATCCATGCGGGAGGCATTGATGCTGCGCAATGCCTCGCTGCGCAAACGAATGCCGCGTGAGGTGCCACTGACCAGCTCAATCACGCCCTTGCGCGCCAGCGCCTGCAAGTGCTCTTCAGCGGCGTTGGCCGACTTAAAGCCCAGCTCCGAGGCGATTTCGGCGCGCGTAGGCGGCGCGCCGGTACGGGCAATGGCGCGCTGCACCAGGTCTAAAATTTGCTGCTGGCGGGCGGTTAGTTTGGGCTGTTCAAACATGGCAAACTCCTAAGCGTCTAAGGTGGACAAAAGGGATGGACTACAGGGGTGGACAAGAAACCGGTGTGCGGGGCAACTGCGAGATTGAGACCATGCACTGATTTCTTATCCAGTAACTGTATATTAAACCAGTTTTTAAAGAATTGCAATGCTGTGGCAAAAATATATCAAAAAATCATCGTCCTGGGCACCGGCGGCACCATTGCAGGCACTGCCGCCAGTAGTGCCGACCACACTGGCTACACCGCCGCGCAGATCGGTGTGCAGCAGCTGTTGCAGGGCATCACGGGCCTGGCCGAGGCCTTGCAGGGTGCTCAGCTGGTCACCGAACAGGTGGCCCAGATCGACAGCAAAGACATGGACTTTGCCACCCTGACGCGCCTGGCCCAGCGCTGCGCGCACTGGCTGGCGCAGGGCGATGTGGCGGGCATCGTCATCACCCACGGCACCGACACGCTGGAAGAAAGCGCCTGGTTTTTGCATCTGGCGCTGCCCGCCGCCCTGTTGGCTGCCAAGCCCGTGGTGCTAACCTGCGCCATGCGCCCGGCTACCAGCAGCGAAGCCGATGGCCCACGCAATGTGTGCGATGCCGTGCGCGTGGCGCTGCACCCCCAGGCACGCGGCGTGCTGTGCGTGTGCGCAGGCGATGTGCACAGCGCGCAGCAGGTGCAAAAAGTGCACACCCATGCGCTCAATGCCTTTAGCTCGGGCACTGCGGGGCCGGTGGCGCAGGTGATGGGTGCGCAGTGGCAGTTCAATCCTGGCAGCGCGGAAAATAAACAACTAAATATGCCTGTAGCCCAATTAAATAGAGCGCAAGCAGCTACTGAAAATATAGCTGATAGACTGGCCAAAACACACACTTGGCCACGGGTAGAGATCGTTTTAAACCACACCCAGGCCAGCGGTGCCATCGTGCGCGCCTTGTTGGCTGACACTGTTCACGCCACCGACCCACTGCGCGGCATTGTGGTGGCGGGCACTGGCAACGGCACGCTCAGCACTGGACTGCAAGCCGCCCTTATGCAAGCCAGCAGCGAAGGAGTGCAGGTGCTACGCGCCAGCCGCTGCGCCTGGGGCGGGGTGAGTGCTACGGCGCAGGATGTGTTTGCCTGCACCGAGCTGCCTGCCGTCAAGGCACGGGTGCAGATGGTGCTGCAACTGGCTTTGGCGGCGTAGTGTTTCGTGCCACTTCGGGTTTTTTTTGAAGAGTTCGCTCCTGGCATCGCACATTGCGGCGGTTGAAGAGCTGGCGCTGCAAAAAACCTACGGAAACACGCGCGAACCCAGGGCGCGCCAGGCCAGCGCATGCACCGCGCGCCTTCCTCCGATTTTTTCATCGCCAGCCCGTTCAACTACCGCTGGGCTGACTTGGTGGGCGGTTTTTAGTGGTCTATTGGGCTGTGGGCCAATGAATATTGGCGTAAGAAGCTCTTAAATGTATAGCAAGTACTAAACATCAGACCATGCTATGCCCTGCGCCGCTGCCTGCGCCGAGTGCCAGCGTGCGCTCCAGTAGATGCCAGGGGCCACCATATGTGCGGTGAGAAGGCACATGGCTTGCCATGGCCAATTTAGTCCAACTCCAGAGAGTGCAGCCTATCAATGCTCACGCTCCTTTCGTGGTAATCTATAACTATGAGCCAAATTTCTGTCGCCGACATCCTTGAACTGCCCGTCCAGGAGCGGATTCATCTGGTCGAAATGATCTGGGAAAGCATTGCTGCCTTCCCGCAAGCGCTTGCGGTTTCGCCGGAGTTGAAGACGGAGCTCAATATGCGTATGGCTGAGTTTGAGCGCGATCCGCAGGCGGGTTACTCATGGGATCAGGTCAAGGCAAAGTTGAAAAACGGATCGTGGCGTACCGCCTGAAATTTGCTGGCCGCGCCGTACGGGAAGTGTTGCTCATGATTCAACATGAAAATAGGCTGTAGCCCAATAAAATAGTGCGTAAACAGCTATGAAATAAATAGCAAATAGATGTTGCATTCATCGACACACGGGCTCCTAAACCACGCAAAGAATCATGTGACAGGGTGGGTTCGTCCCGATGAAAAATGCGTAGGGAGGCGCGGCCAAGGACTCATGCTTGTTACTTCGGTGGTCGCGTGTTCCCGTAGCATTTTTGCAGCGGGATGCCCACCCTGAGTCCAGCTTGGCCGAAGGCAACTCCCCGCCCTCAGCCAGAGTCCAGTTCAACGGAAGGCACCCACCCAGCCGCCGCCCAAGGCCTGCTCCGCTGGTAGGGCCTGAAGTATCCGGCGCGTCTGCTCTACTTGGTCTTCAAACACGCCCACATGCTGCTGGTTCAGTTGTTCAAACAGGCTCAAGGCCTGTGTACCGACCAATCGCGCTTCGCTGCTTTGGTGGTCACCAGCCAGGCATTCCATCAACGTACATAGGCTTACAGCTAAAGCTGGCTCAAAACTGGCCGGAGCGGCCTGGGCCAAGCGCCTGCGAATGTCCACCGCCTCCCGCGCGGCCGCCAGCGCGCCAGCACGGTCACCAGTCTCGCTCAAACGGTTGGCCAGGTTGTTGATACTCGAAGCTAAAGCTGGCTCAAAACTGGCCGGAGCCGCCTTGGCCAAACGCCGATATATGTCCACCGCCTCCCGCGCGGCCGCCAGCGAGCCTGCACGGTCACCTGCACCGGCCAGGTCGACGGCATGGTTGTTGAGTTCTTGCGCGCGGGTTGCCAATTTAGAGTTGTCTTCGGAATGTTCACCGCCTGATGCGGGGCGGCTCGCAGCTACTGCGAGTACTGCGAGTGCGGGCCATTGAGCCGCACTGCTAAAGCCCAGTTTTAGTTGTTTGGCGAAGTGCGCATGGTTGTCAAAAGCGCTATACAGCAGGGCACTAATTGCGCCAGCTTGGTTGGATGGGCCTAAATCTAACCGCATGGTTTGGTCATACGCTAGCATGTGCCAGCGTTGCAAGATGGCGGCTATATCTGCATCTTTGTGTTTTGCCAGGGCTGTTAAAGCGGCGATATCTTGCGCATTGCCTTGTTTCGCAGCCGTGCTTTGCCATTGCCATAAATATGCAGCGGCCAAAAGATCGGGGGCCATGCTGGGGTACACATGGGTAGGTGTTTGGTGTGCGGGCCACACTTCGCCCAGTGCGGTAAAAAGACTAGTGCGGCTGGCATCGTTCCAGGCGTAGGCTGCCGTCAATGCACTGTTTATTTCGGTGGCGGCCAGGCCGTTAAACAGTGTGGCCATGGCCACTACATCGGCCAGGGTGCCGCGTGAGAGGTGCAAGCCTCCTTCGGCCTTGTGCCAACGCGTTTGTTCTCGGCCTACCAAATTTAGCAGTAAGTCTTTGCCGGGTAAAAAGCGATGCCCGGCGCCTGGTGCACCAGCCAGGTGAATGGCCAAGGCAATCACAAACAGGGCGGTATGGTGCAAGCGAGACTGGCCTTGCCAGGCTGTAAATTCCGCTTCACTGACTGGATGCAGGTTGGTCGCATTGGTGGTCAACTTTGCCAATGCTTTGGTGAGTAATTCAAAGTTGTCGATAAGCGGTAGTTCGCCTAACTGTAGCGGGCTACTTAGATAGCCATTAACGCTGGCATCACTGAGTTTGTCGTGAACGCCCTCAGGGCTGCGGCACAGCAGCAGTACACGGAGTTTGTCGTTTTTCCCGTTGGTCAACCCGGCCTTGGCTGCGCGCAACAGTTCAACGAGGCGTGCGGGGGCATGCTCTGGGTAGTCCACCACCACCAGCCAGTGGCCCTGCCAACGCAGGCGCTGCGCACCATGAAAATCAATCAGGCTGACAAAGCCCGCTGTCCACGCTTTGGTATCCACCAGCTTTTGCGCCACTTCAGCAGCCAGGCGGGTTTTGCCAACTCCCCCTTGGGCCTGCATAATTTTGAAGGACAGCGCATGGGGCTCGTTTGCCCATTCAATCAGTTGCTTGGTTTCTACATCGCGCCCAATGAGCGGCGTGAGGCGGGTGCGCCACTCCAGCAATGCGGACAAGCTGCTGCCATTCTGGGGCGTAGTGTTCCAGTCTACCTGCGGCGCGTAGCCTAGTTCCTTCCCATCCGCATTGACAATGTTGAAAATGCGATTGCCAATGCCAATGGTGATGAGGCTATTGCTGATAGCCTTGGTGAAACTCCCAAAGATGCTTCCCATGGCTTATTTCAGCCAGTCTTTGAGCAGGGGAATCAGCGTTAGCACCAAGCCTACCAGGCTGGCCCAGCTACCCGCCTTGGACAACGCCGAGTCGCCCTCTTTGCTGGTTGCGGGTGCATTGCTGATCGCAACCTGGTTTTGTACTTGGTTGTTAAACCCAATGGTCGTTATTTTGTTGAAAATGGAGGCGGTGGTTGGCCGACCCAATGCCCAGCCCACTAAAAGAGCAAACCAGCCAAGTGGAAACAACCAGCCAGGGAGCGTGTTAAGAAATGTGAGCATATAAAAGAATGAATGAGTGTGTTGAATCGTACAAATTGCGTGAACAAATACTACCGTAAAAGCGTATGTGCCGATAGTGGGTTTGGGAAAACGATCAGAAAAAAATGGTGCAGGCACTTTGTCTTGTTTTTTTGTCTGTTCAGGTGTGGGTGCATATCGAAGCACGAGGGTATTAATTTGCTATTTATTCTGTAGCTGCTTGCGCTTGTTTTTATTGATTCGCAGCCTGATTTTCTTGAAAATGAGAGGGTTTAGAAGACAAACCGACAACCAAAGCAACCCAAGATGCAACGTAGGGATGTCGGTTTTTCCAATGCGCTCCAACGCTGCTCGCTGCCCTGGCACTTGGGGTGAATGGCGTAGCGGCATAAAGGGGGAGTTGGCGGCCATAAGCCGCCACGGAGGACAGCCGCGTAGCCAATCACCCCAAGTGCCAGGGCGTACAAACCAGCGTTGTGAGTTTTGGAACCATCAGTCGCTTGTGGCAAACTCAGCCACCATGTTTGCCACCCTCAAAACCACCGCCTGGGCCTACCCCACGCTGGAGATCATCCACATATTGGGCATTGGGCTTTTGCTGGGCAACCTGTTTTTGCTGGAGCTGCGGGTGTTTGGCAAGGGTGCGGCGCTGCCCATCAAAGACTTGGCGCGCCTGAGTTTGAGCATTGCGCTGGTGGGCTTTTGCATGGCGGCGGCCTCGGGCTTGCTGATGTTTGCCACCCAGGCGCAGGAGCTTTTGACGAACCGCGTTTTCACGCTCAAAATGCTGATTCTGTGCGTGATTGCCTGCAACGCGGCCTGGTTCCACGGGCGCGGCTCTTTGGATAAGCTGGACGGCACCGCCAAACTGCAAATGCTGTTGTCCAGTCTGCTGTGGGTGGCGGTAGTCAGCTGTGGCCGCTGGATTGCCTACCGTTAGACCAGCATCCTGTTGCCGCCCAGTAGTCCAGCGCAGGGCCGGTGATTTGCACCCGACGTTTTTTTACAAGGAGTTCGCCATGCAACGCAGACCTTTCATTCTCACCAGCCTAGCCCTGCCTTTGGCGCTGCTGGCCCGCCATGCCCACGCCCACCACGGCTGGAGCAGCTTTGACCAAGACCGTCCCGTCTATCTGGAAGGCAAGGTGGTCAAAACCACCTGGCAAAACCCGCATACCGAGTTGGACATAGAGCTGGTCAGCGGCCTGAAAATCCCCGCCGATCTGGCCCGGCGCAGCCTGCCTGCGCAAACCGCCCCCGTGGACGGCAAAGCCCTGCTGGCCAAAGCGGTACTGCCCACACGGAAGGACAAACAATGGGAGATTGAGCTGGCACCACTCACCCGCATGCAAGCCTGGAATGTGCCCGAGATCAAGCCCGGTGCCCAAGTGGCCGTGCTGGGCTTTACCTTTGCGCAAGAAAAGGGCGACGCGGTACTGCGGGTGGAATATCTGTGGCTGGATGGCAAGACCTATGCCTTGCGCTCCAGTCCGGCTTAGCGCGGCCCTGCGGCTTAGCGCGGCCCTGCGGCTTAGCGCGGCCCTGTGGCTGGGCTGGTCGAAGGGGCACCTGGGGCGGCGTGAAGCCAGACCTGCGATTTAGCTTTTCAATGCTGCCAGCGCGCGCGCGGTAATTTCTTCTACGCTGCCGGTGCCGCTGATGGCGCGGTTTTTGGGTGCAGCGGCGGGCTCGGCCTTGGCCCAGTTGCCGTAGTAGTCCACCAGTGGGCGGGTTTGCGCGCTGTACACGTCCAGGCGCTTTTGCACGGTTTCGGCTTTGTCGTCGTCGCGCTGGATCAGCGGCTCGCCAGTGGTGTCGTCTTTGCCCGCCACTTTTGGGGGGTTGAACTTGACGTGGTAGGTGCGGCCCGATGCGGGGTGGCTGCGGCGGCCGCTCATGCGCTCGATGATGGCATCAAACGGTACGTCAATCTCCAGCACGTAGTCCAGCTTCACACCCGCAGCTTTCATGGCATCCGCTTGGGGGATGGTGCGGGGAAAGCCGTCGAATAAAAAGCCCTTGGCGCAGTCGGCCTCTTTGATGCGTTCTTTCACCAGCCCGATGATGATGTCGTCACTGACCAGCGCGCCCGAGTCCATCACGGCCTTGGCTTGCAGCCCCATCGGTGTGCCCGCCTTCACAGCAGCGCGCAACATGTCGCCAGTGGAGATTTGCGGAATGCCGTATTGTTTGCAGATAAACGCGGCTTGGGTGCCCTTGCCCGCGCCGGGCGCGCCTAACAAAATGAGTCTCATGAAAATCCTAGCAATAGTCAGTTTTATGGTGGCGCTGCATGGGGTGCATGTGTCTCAGTCTGCCTCTGGGCGTAAGGATAGCATGCCGGGCTGGGCGCTTTGCTGACTTGGAGTCAAAACTGCTGTGCTGGCATCGTTGTTTCCTGATCTTTTTGTAGATGGGGCAGGTCTGGTGCGCTGCTTTTTTTGTACGGGATCAGGCCGACGGCGCACTTAGCTCCGCGGCTGTCCTCCGTGGCGGCTTATGGCCGCCTACTCCCCCTTTATGCCGCTGCGCTAAGTGCACCGCCGACCTGATCTCGCGAAGTAATAGGTGATCAACCGCTGTGCCTACCCAACCAAACCAGTACGCAGCTCTGGCGCTTGGCGTGAACGGCGCAGCGGCATAAAGGGGGAGCCCGCAGGGCGGAGGACAGCCGCGAAGCCGTTCACGCCAAGCGCCAGAGCGTGCACAGCGCAGTACATTGGCCAAACTGCTGGCGCCGGTTCAGCATTGCCCCTACACTCGCAGTCCATGG
>JAYVJV010000159.1:0-3582 GCA_043769005.1 Polaromonas sp.
GAGTCGCTCAGGGCTTTGGAGACGCAGCATGAGACGATCAAGAGCATCGCCGGTTGGGAATGGATTATTAATGCTATTTCTAATGGGAATTAGAATAAGGCATCAGCCACATCAAACACCAAGGCGTGGTTGCCTTCAAATTGAAAGCCGCCTGGGAACATGCTGCGAAAAGTGTCAAGCATTGCGGTTATGGCTGGTGTCCGTTATCGGTCACAGTTTAAAATGCCTCATCTTTTGTTTTGCAGCCGTGCAGGCTTGCCAACTACATGACAGCCCCCACCTCCATTCGCCTGACCGAAGTCAAGCTGCCCCTAGACCACCCGCCCGAGGCTATCAACGCCGCAGTGTGCGATCGCCTGAAACTCAAACCCGACGAGATCATCAACGTCAGCATTTTCCGCCGTGGCTTTGATGCGCGCAAGAAGAGCGACATCCACTTTATCTATACGCTGGACGTGCAGACCACCGACAACGCTGCCGTGCTGGCGCGTGCGCAGCGCAGCCCGAAGCTGGCGACGCACACCCTGCCTACGCCCGACACGGCGTACAAGTTTGTTACCCACGCCCCGAACAAGCCTTTCAAACGCCCGGTCGTGATTGGCACCGGCCCGTGCGGCCTGTTTGCGGCGCTCACGCTGGCGCAAATGGGCTTTAAACCTATCGTTTTGGAGCGCGGCAAAAAAGTGCGTGAGCGGACCAAAGACACCTGGGGCTTTTGGCGCAAAAGCCAGTTGCAGGCCGAAAGCAATGTGCAGTTTGGCGAGGGCGGGGCGGGTACGTTCAGTGACGGCAAGCTGTGGAGCCAGGTGAAAGACCCGCTGTTCCATGGCCGCAAGGTGTTGCAAGACATGGTGCGGGGTGGAGCGCCGGATGAGATCCTGTACGTGAGCAAGCCGCATGTGGGCACCTTTCGGCTGGTGAAGGTGGTGGAGTTTTTGCGCGATGAGATTACCGCGTTGGGTGGTGAGTTCAGGTTTTCCAGTAAAGTGACTGATGTTCACCTGCAAAAACAGGCTGTAGATCAACAAAATATGGCGCAAGCAGCTATCAAAGGTATAGCGTTAGAAGACGGCACGCAGATTGACGCTGACCATGTGGTGCTGGCTATAGGCCACAGCGCGCGCGACACCTTTGAGATGCTGCATGCCAAGGGCGTGTACATGGAGGCCAAGCCTTTTAGCGTGGGTTTTCGCATCGAGCACCCGCAGGGTTTGATAGACCGCGCCCGCTTTGGCCCTTCTGCGGGCAACGCCATGCTGGGCGCAGCCGACTACAAGCTGGTACACCACGCCAAGAATGGCCGCAGTGTGTACAGCTTTTGCATGTGCCCCGGCGGCACGGTGGTAGCTGCCACCTCTGAGGTGGGCCGGGTGGTGACCAATGGCATGAGCCAGTACAGCCGCAACGAGCGCAACGCCAACGCAGGCATCGTCGTGGGCATTGAGCCCGCAGATTTTGATTTTGACGCGCTCGGTATGCCCCTGGTGGCCGACAAAGACCGTGGCCAGGTGCTGGCGGGCATGCGCTTTCAACGGGCGCTGGAGTCGGGCGCTTACCTGCTGGGCGGCAGCACCTACGCTGCCCCTGGCCAGCGCGTGGGTGACTTCTTGAAAGGCATCGCTAGCACCCAGCTAGGCAGCGTAGAGCCCAGCTACAAGCCCGGCGTGCACCTCACTGACCTGGGCAACCCGCTGCAACCGAGCCTGCCCATGTACGCGATAGAGGCGATCCGCGAGGCCATCCCCCAGTTTGCCAAACAGATTGCAGGCTTTGATATGGCGGATGCCATGCTCACGGGTGTAGAGACCCGCACCTCGGCCCCCGTACGCATCAAACGCCATGAAGAACGCCGCACTGCGCTGCGCCTGGCAGCAGATAGCGCAGCCCGCAGCGAGCAAAACCCGCTGCGCATGCAAAGCATCAACACCCCCGGCCTGTACCCGGCAGGCGAGGGCGCTGGCTACGCGGGCGGCATCATGAGTGCAGCGATTGATGGCATTAAAGTGGCTGAGGCGGTGGCGCTCAATATCGTTAACGCCTGAGCCTGAACAATATGCAGCAACGACACAGCTGCAACGACAGAGCGAAAATTTTGCGCTAAAAATCAGCGCTCGGCGCGCTGTACCTGCGCCTTGACCTGCTCGCCCAGTTCAATGACCGACAAGGCGTAGTAGCTGCTCCAGTTGTAGCGGGTGATGGCGTAGAAGTTGTCGGTGCCTGCCAGGTACTGTGGCGCGCCGTCGTTGCCATTGAGCAGCTCTACCAGTGCGAGTGCGCCGTTGTGCGCCATCGCTTCGATGGGCAGCACCGCGCCCAGTGCGGCAAAGCGTTCGGGTGTGAACGAGGGCACAATATCGGGTGCTAGCAAAGCAGGTTTGTCCAACCGGTTTGCATCGAAACTCACCGAATAGTGTGTGGCCATACCCGGCTGCCAGTTGAATGCCTTGAAGTAGTTAGCTACCGAACCGATAGCGTCTGCCGCGCTGTGGTACATGTCTATCTTGCCATCGCCGTCAAAGTCCACGGCATATTTGGCCCAACTGCTGGGCATGAACTGTCCCAGACCCATGGCCCCGGCGTAGCTGCCGCGCAGGCTGTGCGGGTCGATATTGGAGCGGTTGGTCAGCGACAGCAGTTGCTCCAGCTCGTCTTTAAAGAACGGGGTGCGGTCGCGTTTATCGGTTTTGGGGAAATCAAATGCCAGGGTAGACAGTGCGTCGATCACTCGGTAAGTGCCCATGTCGCGGCCATAGATGGTCTCTACCCCAATAATGCCGACGATGATCTCGGCGGGTACACCAAACTCGGCCTCGGCGCGAACCAGCGTTTCTGCATTTTCGCGCCAAAATCGCACACCTGCGGCAATGCGCTGGGGCTCGATAAAGCGGCTGCGGTAGACGCGCCAGTTCTTTACAAAGGTGCTGGTGGGCGGCTCTAGCAGGCGTTTAACGCTGGGGATAAAGTGTGCCTGCCCAATGGCCTGGCGCACCCACTCGCGGTCCAGATTGCGCCTTTGCGCCACATCGTCGGCAAACCGCATGGCCTCCTCGTGGCTGGCATAGGGTGCGCCAGCGCTTTGCAGGTGACTGGCTTTGGTGGAGACTTTCTTTTTGACAGGTTTTTTGGCATAAACCGTTGTAGATAAAGCGTAAGCAGCTATTAAAAATAGAGCGAGTAATGGGCGAATTGAGCGCAGATGGGGCAGAAAAAAACGTTTCACAGAGGTAGTGCAGGCAAGGCCGGAAGTTGTTGAAACTGGATACGCAGTGTAGCCACATTGGCACGCTGGCTGGCGGCAGGTGCATAGCGCTGGGTCTCCAGTCGCAGCAGCCAGTCGTGCAGTGCCTGCGCCTGTGCGCCCCAGCGGGCCTGCGCCAGATGGGCCAGTGCGCGTGGCGGCATAGTCTCATGGCTGGGCAGACCCGCTGCGCTCAGGCGTTTGCGCGCTGCGTGCAGGAGGCGCAGCCAGGGGTCGTGCTGGCTACGGCTGTACAGCGTCCAGGCTGCGCCGAGCAGGCTGACGGTGACGATAATGCCAATCAGCAGGTAGCTCAGATCGGCCCAACTGGGCGAGTTAAAGCC
>JAYVJV010000160.1:0-23757 GCA_043769005.1 Polaromonas sp.
GAGTCGCTCAGGGCTTTGGAGACGCAGCATGAGACGATCAAGAGCATCGCCGGTTGGGAATGGATTATTAATGCTATTTCTAATGGGAATTAGAATAACACCGCTTAACTAACTATAATTTTAGTAGCTGCTTACGCCCTATTTTATTGGGCTAGAGACCTAAATCAAGGGTAATCTATGGACTTTGGACTGCGTAATGAGCAAAAAATGATGATTGACACCATTCGTCGATTCATCGCAGAAGAATTGCAGCCGCTGGAAGAAGAAGTTGAGCAATCGGGCAACTTGGATGCTGCCAAGGCCAAGCACATTTTTGAAAAATCCAAAGCCCTGGGCCTGTACGCCCTGAACATCAGCGCAGAGTTGGGTGGCGGTGGTTTAAGCGCGGTCGAGCGCATGCTGTGCGAAGAGCAGTTTGGTCACACGACCGACATCTTGATCCGCCGCGCCTTTGGCAACGTGTACGAGGCGCTGCTGGCTTGCAAGGGTGCACAGGTCGAGCGTTGGCTCGCGCCTTGCGTGCGCGGCGAGCGCACGGCATCCATCGCCATTACCGAGGCCAATGCGGGCAGCGATGCACAAGGCATCAAAACCCGCGCCGAATTACAGCCCGATGGCACTTGGCTATTGAGCGGCTCCAAGCACTTTATCAGCGATGCAGAATTCAGCGACTTCTTCATCGTCTCGGCCAAAACGGGCGAGAAAGAAATCTCCCTCTTCCTGGTGGATAAAGGCGCGCCAGGCTTCACCGTTGGCAAAGACCAGAAAATGATGGGTCTGCGCGGCACATCCCACAACGAGCTGTGGTTTGACAACGTGAAGTTAGAACCCATCGCCCTGCTGGGCGAGCGCGGCAACGGCTTCAAAATGGCCATGCAGGTGCTGGGCGTAGTGCGCCTGGCCCAGGTGGGCGCGCGCGCCGTAGGTAAGGCTGCGCATGTGCTGGAGTTGATGGCAGACTACGCAAAACAACGCAACCAGTTTGGCAAACCGATTGCTGACTTTCAACTGGTGCAGCAGATGCTGGCCGACAGCGTGATCGAGGTCAACGCAGCGCGCTGGATGGTGCTGCACGCGGCCTGGAAGATTGACCAAGGCTTGGAAGCGCGCGACGACATCGCCATGGTCAAAGTGCAGGCCGCCGAACCCCTGGGCCGGGTGGTAGACCGCGCCGTGCAGGTCTTTGGCGGTATGGGTTACTGCAAAGACCTGCCCATCGAGCGCTACTACCGCGATGCCCGCATCGCCCGCATCTACGACGGCACCAGCGAGATTCACCGCACGGTGATCGCCCGCAGCCTGGCTAAGCGCGGAGCGGCGCTGTTTGACTTGCACCGCTAGGACTTTCCAGTTAATCACGTCTTCGCCGCCAACCCAATCCGCTCAATCACCGCCTTCTCTTTCAAAAAGTTGTCCCGCGCAAACTGCGTGTACTCGGCGGTGTTCATGTAGATCACCGACTGGTCGTATTTTTCAAAACTGGCCAGCACGGCAGGGTCTTCCAGCGTCTTTTTGAAGGCATCGTGCAGGCGCTGGGTGAGGGCGGGGTCCATGCCCTTGGGCGCGCCGATGCCAAAGGGCGAGTCGGAGACGGTGTCGTAGCCTAGCTCGGTCAACGTCGGGATTTGTGGCCAGCGCTTAGTGCGTTTGCTGCCGTAGGTGGCTAGCAGGCGACAGGTGCCGGCTTCTACGTGTGGGCCCCAGCCAGTGGCATCGCTGTGCGCCATGATGTGCCCGCCCAGCAGGGCCTGCATGCCATCGGCATTGCCTTTGAACGGCACATGGGTGAGCTTGATGCCGGCCTTGGAGGCAAATTCTTCCACCGCCAGGTGCGGCGTGGTGCCGTTGCCCGTCGATCCGAAGGTAAATTTTTCGGGATTGGCCTTGGCAAAATCCACCAGGTCTTTGATGCTTTTGATGGGCGAGTCGGCGCGCACCACAATGCCGAAGGTGTAGCCAGTGAGGCAGGCCACGTAGGTGAAGTCTTTCAGCGGGTCAAACTGCATTTTTTGCATATGCGGCAGGCGCAGCACGCCGATGGTGAGCTGCGACAGCGTGTAGCCGTCGGGCTTGGCGTTGACCAGCTCGTTGGGCCCCAGCATGCCGCTGGCACCGGGTTTGTTGTCAATCACCACCGTACCGCCCAGCGCTTTGCCTGCGCTTTCGGCCAGGGCGCGCATCACTGCGTCGGTAGAGCCGCCAGCGGGCCAGGGGCAGATGAGGCGGATGGGTTTGGCCGGGAAGGCCTGGGCTTGTGCCAGGCCGGGCAGGGCGAGCGCGGCAGTAGCGGCTGCGCCAGCGTGCAAAACATGACGGCGCGAGGGGTGTTGTTGGATGGACATGGATAACTCCTTGGGTGAAATGGGATACCGTTATGTTGCCCATCGTGTCGTAAATTTTACGCCCAGCCATCGGGATTTACGATAGTTTTTCTTAGAAACGCCAGTGCTTACCCTGCTAGGGGCATTGCAATGGAGTGCTACCAACGCACCCCCAGCTTGCCCAGCAGCTTGCTCAGCACAAACAGCGGACCGACCCACAGGTACTGAATATCTTCAAAAAAACTGGGCTTTTTACCCTCGATCTTGTGGCCGATGAACTGGGCGATCCATGCGCCGACAAAGATAGCTACCGATGTCCACAGCACTTGGCTGCCTAGGGCGTGCAGGATAGCGATGATGATGGCGGACCAGGCGCACATCAGGCCGAAAAACACCCAGGACAGGCGCGCGTAGTACACCATGCTGACGGCGATAAAGGCGTAGGCCACCCAGGGGTGCAGGGCAAACATTAGCCCGCACAGGCTGAGCATGATCAGCGGGATCGCCACGAAGTGGATGACCTCGTTGGTCATGTTCTGGTGACTTTCGCCGTAGTGGTTGATGAGGACATCAACCCGGCGTTCCAGTGGTGATTCGTGGGAGGTGGTGGTGGACATAGGCTACTCCTGTTAATCTGGCCTAGCGAAGTATGAACCGTTCGCCCTGAGCCTGACGAAGGGTTCGCGTGGACTTCGACAAGCTCAGTCCGAACGGAAATTGTAGACTTCTTCAGGTCAAATCGTTAAGCCGTCAGCACAATCGGCTCCAGCGCATCGGCCTGCGCCTTGATGCTGCCAATCGCCACGGTGTGCATATAGCCCAGCTTACGCAGTGCGGCGATGCAGGCATCGGCCTTGTCGGCGGGTACGCTGGCCAGCAGGCCGCCTGCGGTTTGCGGGTCAAAAATCAAAGGGTAGCGCGGGTGTTTGACGAATTCTTCCTGGTTGCGCAGGGCGCGGCGCAGGCGCACGTTGGAGCCTTGGAGCGAGCTGACAATGCCTTGGGCTACGCATTCTTCCGCGCCGTCCAGCATGGGCAGCTTGCTCATATGGATTTCGGCATCGACGCCCGAGGGGCGCGTCATCTCTACCAGGTGGCCCAGCAGGCCAAAGCCTGTGAGGTCGGTGCAAGCGGTAGCGCCAAACTCGCTGAGGCATTGCGCGCCCAAGCGGTTAGACACCACCATGGACTGCAGCGCACCGTCGATCCAGCGGCCCTTGGCGGCCAACTGGGCGTGGGCGGCAAACAGGGTACCCGTGCCAATCGGTTTGGTGAGAATGAGCACATCGCCCGGCTGCATGCCGCCTTTGCGCAAAATTTTGGCGGGGTCGTCGTCGATCAAACCGTTGATGGCAAAGCCCAGAGCCAGCTCTTTGCCCTCTCCCGTGTGGCCGCCCACCAGGGCGCATTGCGCATCGCTCAGTATCTCCATCGCACCAGTCATCATCTGCGTCAGCACGTCTTCTACTTTGGCTTCCAGCCCCGGCGGCACGGTAGCCACAGCGGTGGCCGACTGCGCCTGCGCGCCCATGGCCCAAATATCGCCTAGCGCATGGTTGGCCGCTACCTTGCCAAAAATGTACGGATCGTCAATGAAGGCGCGAAAAAAGTCTACCGAATGCACCATGGCCTTGCCCGGTGGCACACGCACCACGGCGGCATCGTCGGGGTCTTTCAGGCCAATGATGACATCGTCGCTCTCGTAGGGGTGCAGGTTGCCCAGGGCGCGGCTGAGCACGCTGGCACCCACCTTGGCACCGCAGCCGCCGCAGCGCATGGCAATGGCGCTGATGGCTTGCAGGGATTCTTCGTTGGTCAGTTTGACGCTGCTGTGCGCACTGCTGGCGGCAGGTTTTGGGGCATGCGCATCCATCTTGGGGAAATCCTGAAACTTGCGCATAAAGCGTTTGTCAATCCAGTCCTTCCATTGCCACACCCAGGCTCCGGCAAAACCCAGCCAGGCGCGCGAGGCGATAGCGTATTGATCACCGGTGCTGATGAGCGCCAGCCAGCTGGTTTGTGGGCGGTAGGCTCGCAGGGCCGTGCCTTCCACCGCGCGGCGCAGGTTCTCGGTAAGCGGTGGACCTTGGCGCACCGCGAACACGCCTGCCTTCTCTAGCTTGTAGTTCACCATGCTGGCAATGTCGCCTGCGGCAAAAATGCTGGGGTCGGTCAGCGTTTGCAGGTTGTCGTTGACCTGGATGAAGCCTTCGCCGTCCAGTGCCAGCCCGGTCTGCTTGAGCCAGGGCGCGCCTCCTGCGCGGGTCACCCAAATAATTTCGTCAGCATCCAACGTCTGGCCCGAGGCGGTTTGCAGGCTGCCCGCGCGCACCTGGTTGACGGCGGCGTTCACATGCACGCGCACACCGCGCCCGGCCAGCACAGCCTCAAAGCGCTTGCGCACGCCCGCGTTGTGGGTGGGCAAAATGGTGGCGATGTTGGTGAACAGATGAAAGGCCAGGTCGTCGGGGTTGCGGCCCAATTTTTTAAGCTCGTTGCGCAAGCGAAACTGCATAGCCAAAGTCAGCTCCACCCCGCCCGCGCCCGCGCCCACCACGGCGATGGTGGTTTTACCCGCATGTTGTTTAACGCGCTCCAGCAGCGTGACCCAGCGGTCGTTAAAGCGCTGGATGGGTTTGACGGCCACGGCATGCTCTGCCGCACCGGGCACACCACCCAGCTGGGGTGTGGAGCCAATGTTGATGGACAACTGGTCATACGGCACAGGCGGGCGATTGCGGCACAGCACTTTGTTGTTTGCGCGGTCAATACCAACCACCTCGTCTTTAAACAAACGCGCGCCAGCAAACACGCACAGGCGCGACAGGTCAATATGCACTTCGTCGTAGTCATAGTGCCCCGCTACATAGCCCGGCAGCATGCCGGAGTAGGGTGTGTGCATGTCGGTGCAAATAAGAGTCAGCCGCACACCGGCAATGGGCCGCATGCCAAAACTTTTAAGCACCCCTACATGGCTATGGCCGCCGCCAATTAATACGATGTCGCGCAGGACGGGTTGCTCGGTGCTTTGCATGGATAAGTGTTCTTGTAATTGGGTTTACGAAATGTACGATGCTGATATGGTCGCGGCTGCTCTGGCACTTGGGATGCTTGGCTGCGCGGCTGCCCCCCGCCCTGCGGGCTCCTCCTTTATGCCGCTACGCCAAGCATCCCAAGCGCCAAAGCATCGGAAAGTGGTGACTGAGCGTTTGATAGTCCACCACTTTTGCAAGTCACTGCCTGCGCTGCACTCAGCGCAGCGGCATAAAGGGGGAGTAGGCGGCCCTAGGCTGCCACGGAGGACAGCCGCGCAGCTGAGTGCACCGCAGGCAGTGTCCCGTACAGAGGTCGCGCCGCATACTGTGTCCCGTGCAAAGGCAGCACCGCATGCTCTCTCGCAGACAGACCAAGCCAGAGTGAAGGGCACAACACTTGCGCGGATAAAAATAAAGAGAAACATCAAGAAACCAATTGAATGACTTGCAACAGCGCGTTAAGTTCAGCCTGCGGTGCAAAAAGCGGTGCGCGCAGGGCGCATTGCTGTTTTAAGTGGTCGAGAAAGGCGCTCTCGTCCTTACAGCGCTCCAGCATCTGCGCCAATGCCGCAGCATTGCCCACCGGAAAGTAGCCCGCATAGTCCTCGCCCAGCATACCCACATTGCCAGGGATGCGAGAGGCCACCACCGGCGTGCCGCTGCACACGGCCTCCATTACCACATGCGCGCCGCCCTCCATCACGCTGGCGTGCACCAGCACATGGGCACGCTGGATTTTTACCCGGGTTTGCGGATGTTTGAGGGCTCCAGCCCAGGTGTAACGTGCGCAAGCAGCTGCGGTATTTATAGCGTCTTGGGCCAACTTGTCATCCAGCCCCGCACCAATATGCTCGATATAAATGTCTTCCCGTGCACGCAGCAGCAAGGCAGCGGCAAACAGGGTTTGCGGAGATTTTTCGCTCCTCAGGTGTCCCACCATCACGGCGCGCAGGCGCTGGGTGGTTTTGGGCAGGTTTTTGCGGCTGGTGGTGGACTGCAGCACCACATGGGTTTTGGCATGGTATTTTGCAGGCAGCTCATTTATTCCCAAAGATTGCAGAACTATCAGGCGCGAGGCCAGCTCCAACGACTGCTGCGCCTGTGGGTCGCTCTGGATGTCGCGGTACAGGTCGGTGCCCGTGAGCGCCAGCACCAGCCTGGCGCTGCCGTGCTGTGCATGCCAAGCTTGGATGGATGGGGCGCTGCGCCGGGCGTGTAAGGCCAGCAGTGTGTCGTCCGACTGAGTTGCAGCGTCAGGCCACTGCTTGGTGATGCGCGTGCGATACTGTTGGCCCAGCAGTGTGGCCCAGCGTTTGGCGGTTTGCCAGTTGCCGTTGTTGGCATCTAACAAAGCGGGACTGACGATAACAATGTGTTTGGAGACCATAACTGGGCAAATTATGCACCGTGAAGTAAAGACCTCTGCGTCGCTGGACAGTTTGCCAGCCGCGCCTCACCCCAGCCCTGCGTGCTGGCGCACGGCCAGTGTGGGCGACATCGCCGCCGCACTGCCCCGCCTGCGCAGCCTGAGCCTGCAGGTGGTGGATGCCTATGCCGCAGCAGGTGCCTTGCATGTGCCTTTTAGCGACGCGCTGAACCCACCGCTGTGGGAGTTGGGCCATATTGCCTGGTACCAAGAAAGCTGGATCGCCCGCAACCCGCAGCGCGATGCGGGGGTGCGCTACAACCACGCGTTGCCATTGCTCCCCTCCATTTTGGAGCAGGCTGACCAATGGTATGACTCTGGCACCGTGGCCCACGCTACCCGCTGGGATCTGCCGCTGCTGGACGGCCAAGCCTGCAAAGCCTATTTGGCGGCTACGCTGGCGCAAACTCTGGCGCTGCTGGCCCAGGCTGGCAGCAGTGACGATGCGCTGTATTTTTATCGCCTGGTGCTGTTTCACGAAGCCATGCACCTAGAGGCCGCTGTCTATATGGCGCAGGCACTGGGCGTGCCGCTAGCGCTGCACCTTGCGCCACATGCCAAGCCTTTAGGCACGCACGATGCTATATATTCAGTAGCTGCTTACGCTGATAAATACGGTCCTACAGCCCAATTGCATCTACCAAAACAGACCTGGACACTGGGCCACAGCGGCCCAGGCTTTGCCTTTGACAACGAGCTGGGCGCGAATGCCGTGCCCTTGGCGCAGTGTGCGATAGATGCCGCCCCGGTGAGTTTTGGGCAGTACCTGGCCTACGCGCAGGCTACGGGCTGCGCGCTGCCGCGCTATGTGCAACGCTGCACCAGCGGCTACGAGCACCAGGTGTTTGGCCAGTGGCTACCCTTGCCCCTCGCCAGCCCCGCCGTGCACCTGAGCTACCACGAGGCGCAGGCCTATTGCCTGTGGGCAGGCCGCAGGCTACCTACCGAGGCCGAGTGGGAATGCGCGGCGGTGACGTATGGCGACATGGCGGATGGCAATACGCAGCAGGGGGCTAAAGTGCATGGTGATGCAACGCATCCTGATACATCGCAGGGCACAGTTCAAACAATTTTCACTTGGGGCACAGTCTGGGAATGGACGGCCAGCACCTTCAACCCCTACCCCGGTTTTGTCACCCATCCCTACCGCGACTACTCCGAACCCTGGTTTGGCAGCCGCCCGGTATTGCGCGGTGCGTGCGCGGCCACCCAGCCCATGATGCGCAATCCGAAATACCGCAACTACTTTATGCCCCAGCGCACCGATATTTACGCAGGCTTTCGCACCTGTGCGCTGTGAACGGCATGTTGTACCGCGTCAAAGCGGCTGCAGCCCCGCCCAAAACACAGCAAAGTAGTCGCGCTCATCGGTCCAGACTTTTGGAGCTGCAAAGCCCGCAGCAGCCAGCAATGCGCTAAAGCTTTCTAACGTCCATTTGTACGAGTTCTCGGTGTGTATGCGCTCGCCCGACATAAAGTGGCGTTGCTCACTGCCACCGTCGGCGCCACTAGCACCGTCGGCATGGGGCCAGGTCACGCGCACATCCCGCTTGGCCTCTACATGCATTTCTATACGCGACTGCTGCGCGTTAAAAAAGGCCACATGTCGCCAGTCGCGCACTTCAAAATTACTGCCCAGCAAGGTGTTGATGTGGCGCAGCATGTTCAGATTAAACGCGGCTGTCACGCCCAGCGCGTCGTCGTAGGCAGGCTCCAGCACTTCGGTGGGTTTGACCAAATCTACGCCAATCAGCAGGCCACTGCCTGCTGCGCCGCTGGCACACAGCGCACGGATGCGTTGCAACAGTGCCAGCGATTCTGCGGGGCCAAAGTTGCTGATGCTCGACCCAGGGTAAAAGGCAATCACGGGCTGGGCGCGCAGTGCATGCGCCAGCGCGGGGGGCAAATCCAGCGTGCTGGAAAAGTCCATTCCCACACCCGTCATGCTGATCTGCGGATGTTGTTTGGCGAGTGCCGCCAACACACCGCGCAAGTAGCCCACCGAAATATCCACGGCAATGTATTGGCTGGGTTGCAAGGTGGCAAACAAGCCTGCTGCTTTGGTGCAATTGCCTGCGCCCAAGTCCACCAGGCACGCGCCAGCGGGCAGGGTGCTTGCCAGTGCCTGGCCTTGGGCCGTAAAAATGGCAGATTCGGTGCGCGTGGGGTAGTACTCTGGCAGCTCTGTGATGGCATCAAACAGGCGCGAGCCAAGCTGGTCGTAGAGGTATTTGGGCGAGGTGTGGGCTTGCGCTGCACGCAGGCCGTTGGCCAGCTCGGCGCGGATGCTTTTGGGGTCAGCGGTGTACAGGTCAAAAAAGCGCAGTTCAGTCATAGACTTTTATCATGGGTGTGGGTGTTTTGTAAGGAGTAGAGATATTCAATGACTAAACGCCATGCTTGTTTTTGGTCATGGTACAGGTACTAATCTTACACGGGGGCAATTCGGCGTGTGTGTCGTGTCCTCTATTACCAGACTAGCCGCGTTGTACAGTGGCTTGCCTATAGTGGGTGTGCCTGCACGGTTTTTGAAATCCTGACAGAATGCAACAGCGTCTCCTTCCGAGGGACTTTTTTTTAGGGAAGCTATCTATGCGTCATTTCTCTCTGCGTCGTTTAGTTGTGGCATCTGCCTTGCTGGTGGTCGGTGTATCGACTATGGGCACCGCTATGGCCCAACAGGTCTTTCGCGTCACCACCATTCCCGAAGAGGCGGCCACTGAGCAAGTGCGCAAGTTTGGCCCTATCGTCAAATACCTGGAGGCTAAGCTGGGCCAAAAGGTCGAGTTTTTGCCTGTGAGCGACTACCCGGCTGCGGTGGAGGCGCTGGTTAATAAACAGGTAGACATGGTGTGGTTCGGTGGGTTTACTTTTGTGCAAGCTAATGTGCGCTCAGGCGGCAAGATTGTGCCCATTGCCCAGCGCGAGGAAGACACCAAGTTCCAGTCGGTCTTTATCACCAAGCCCGATTCGGGCATTACCACCCTGGCCGACCTCAAAGGCAAGCAGGTCAGTTTTGGTTCGCAGTCGTCTACCTCGGGCCATCTCATGCCCCGCAGCTATTTGCTGCAAGCCAATATGGACCCCGACAAAGACTTCAAGCGCGTGGCCTACTCGGGCGCGCACGATGCCACCATTGCCTCAGTCGTCAGCGGCAAGGTAGACGCTGCGGCGCTGGACATCACGGTGTGGAACAAGTTTGTCAAAGAAGGCAAGGTCACCGAGAAAGATGCCAAGGTGTTCTACACCACGCCGGGTTACTACAACTACAACTGGTCTGTGCACGCCGATATGCCAGCGGCCCAACGTGAGCGCGTGACCAAGGCGCTGCTCGACCTTGACCCCAAAACACCCGAAGGCAAGGAAATTTTGGACCTGAACCGCGCTACGCGCTACATTCCCACCAAAGCCGAAAACTACAAAGGCATCGAAACTGCCGCACGCAGTGCAGGTTTGCTCAAGTAAGTGAGTGTTTGGGCTACTATGGTGACGCAATCAGCTATTTATTTTATAGCTGCTTACGCTTTTATCTATTGGGCTACAGGCTAATTTAATATAAAAAAAGTCCATGGATATCACCCTAGACAGCCTCAGTGCCAGGCACCCGGCAGCGGCCAGTGCAGCGCCGCCTGCCATGCGCGCCGTCACGCTACAGATTGCCAGTGGTGAGCATGTGGCGGTGATCGGCCCATCGGGTGCAGGTAAAACCACCTTGCTGCACACCCTGGCCTGCGCGCTGCGCCCGGCCTCGGGTGCTTTGCACTTGGGTGGGCGTGCGCCCTGGCTGCTTTCTACTGCTGATTTGCAAAAGCTGCGCGGTGACCTATTTTTAGCGCCGCAGGTGCCGCCCCTGCCGCCGCGCCAGCGCGTGATTACAGCGGTGCTGGCCGGGCGTTTGCCACGGCAGTCGCTGCTGGCCAGCCTACGCAGTTTGTTCTACCCCACCCACATCGCCTTGGCCGACGCTGCGCTGGCGCGTTTTGATTTGAGCGAAAAACTTTTTGAGCGTGTCGACAGGCTCTCAGGCGGCGAGCGCCAGCGCGTAGGTCTGGCCCGTGCATTGGCCAGCGAGGCCCAGCTGCTGCTGGTCGACGAGCCGCTGAGTGCGCTCGACCCCACCCGCGCGGTACAGGCCATCAACACCTTGACCCAAGTAGCGCGTGAGAAGGGCGCTACCTTGGTGACCACCTTGCACCATGTGGAGATGGCGCTGGCGCACTTCCCCCGCATCATCGGCATGCGCGCTGGCGTGGTGGCGTTTGACTTGCCTGCCGCGCAGGTGACACCCCAGCGGCTGCAAGAGCTGTACGCCCAGCACCTGCACGAGCTGACCGGGCCAGCGCCCGATGTGCCCGATGCCAGTGTGGTAGCGCCGCCCTTGCCCGTCGTGATGCATTGCAGGTAAATAGCATGGCAGTCTTGGCTGGCTCAGCGCCTGTTCCCACCCGGGTGCCCGCCACGCGCGACCCGGCATGGGCTGGCCGCGTGTTTTGGATGCTGGCGGGTCTGGTGCTGCTGTGGCCCATGCTGGTGCTCACCGAGTTCAAGCCCTGGGTTTTGCTGGAGCCCGGCAGTATGAAGCCCACACTCAAATTTGTAGCTGATTTTTTCCCGCCCAAGATCGAGGGCGAATTTTTATGGCTGGTAGCCAAAGAAACCTGGCGCACCGTGGCCATTGCCACGGCGGGCATTGCGCTGGCTTTGCTACTGGCGGTGCCTTTGGCCTTGCTGTCGGTGCGCGTGCTGTCGGTGTCGGCCCTGGCTGGGCGCATGAACGCGCTACCCAGCGCTGTGCGCACAGTGGTGCGCTGGCTGATGATTGTGCTGCGCAGCATCCCCGAGCTGATCTGGGCGCTGGTGTTTGTGCGTGTGGTGGGCCTGGGGCCCACGGCGGGCGTGATAGCCATTGCGCTCACCTATGGCGGCATGCTGGGCAAAGTGTATGCCGAGATTTTGGAAAGCGGCGAAGGCCACGCCACCCAAAGCCTGCTGCGTAACGGCAGTGGCCGCCTACAGGCCTTTTTCTATGCCCTGCTGCCGCAAAACGCCGCAGAACTGACCAGCTATACCGTGTACCGCTGGGAGTGCGCTATCCGCAGCTCTGCGGTGCTGGGCTTTGTGGGTGCTGGTGGCCTGGGCCAGCAGATGGACGCGTCTATGAAAATGTTCAACGGCTCGGAAGTGGCCACCATGCTGCTGGTGTTTATGGCCCTGGTCTGGCTGGCCGACCGCGCCAGTTCCTGGCTGCGAGTGCAATTGGGATGAGCAATTCATGACGCTACCAGAAGGAGGCCAGCGCGGCGCCGGGCCGCCCCAAGGCGCGCTAGCCCCCTTGGGGGGCAGCGAAGTACACGCAGTGACGAGCGTGGGGGCCAGTAACGAAAGATTCAGGCTACCGCCGCCACTGTTTGATGCGCGTTGCAAAGCCTGCTGGTTTGTCTTTGGTTTGATGTGCCTGACCGTGGCCAGCTTTTGGACCCTGGAGCTTAAGTGGGCACAGTTTTTCAGCCTGGACGCGGCCACCAAAATGGGCAAGTTCATCGGCGAGCTGATGGTACCGGAAGTTGCGCCCAAGTTTTTAAGCAAACTGTTTTGGTCCACCTGCGAAACCCTGGCCATGAGCGCGCTGGGCACCTTGATAGCCGCCATCCTCGGCCTTGCCCTGGCAGTGCCTGCCAGCAAGGCCTATGCAGGCGACCCGGCCCGCTGGCGCGGCATCACCCGCCTAGTGCTCAATGCGCTGCGCAGCATCCCCGAGCTGGTGTGGGCGGCGCTGCTGCTCATCAGCGCCGGGCTGGGGCCGTTTGCGGGCACGCTGGCCCTGGCGCTGCACACCAGCGGCGTGCTGGGCCGCCTGTTTGCCGAGAGCCTGGAGAACGCACCACCCGGCCCTGCTACCGCTCTGCGCACCCACGGCGTGGCTGAAGGCCGGGTGTTTTGGTACGCCACCTTCCCGCAGGTGTTGCCCCAGCTGATGAGCTACACCCTGTACCGCTGGGAGAACAACATCCGCGCGGCTGCCGTGCTGGGTGTGGTGGGCGCGGGTGGCCTGGGCCAGATGCTGGCCTTTCATATGGGCCTGTTTCAGATGGGTGAGACCAGCAGCATTTTGATATCCATGATGTTATTGGTGGCGCTGGTTGACGCAGTGAGCTATTGGGCGCGGCGGGGGATGATGCGGTAATTTTTCGGGTGTTGTTGCTCGGGGTTTTGTTTTCGACGTTTGTGGTGTGCTGGTATGTTTTGCCGCGATGGGGCTTGGCTCCGGGCGATTGAGCGCATGCTGACCGCCCTCATACTGGAGTACCAGAAATCGGTCGGTCAGCACACGCTCAATCGCCTCGCGACCACCTAGGCGCGCTACCCGTAGTCTCCGGGAAGTCTTTGCAGAAACTACGGGTAGCGCGCTACCATGGACACGAGGTGGGTTAGCGTATGCAAATTGACCGATTTCTGGTACTCCAGTATGAGGGCGATTTGCATGCGCTAACCCACCCGAAGAGATGCTGCCTAGCGATCTAAGGTTGGCTATCCAAAAACGTATTTAGTAACTGCAGTGGTAGGAAATTTCATTGGTAGACCAACAAATACGGGCGTAAGCAGCTACCAATTATGTAGCATCAAACGTCGTGCCACACCACCGATTTACGTTGCTTGGCCCAGCCTTCAAAGTACTCGTCGTAGTGCTTCTCCACCACATTGCGCTTGATTTTCAGCGTTGGGGTGACAAAGCCGCTTTCCACCGTCCACTGCTCGGGCACCACCACCACAAAGTCCAGGCGCTCGTGCGGGTCTAGCTGTTCGTTTACGTTGGTGATGTGCGCGGCCAGCTCCTCGCTGAAGTCTTTGCGCATCTCTGGGTCTTTGAGATCGGCCCACTTGCCTGCGGGCAGCATGGCCAATGCAAAGGGCTGCGGGAAGGACACGCCGGTCACCATGCAGGCCTCGATGCGGGTGAAGGCACCGAGTTTGCTTTCCATCGGTGCGGGCGAGACGTATTTGCCCTTGCTGGTTTTAAACTGCTCTTTGGCGCGGCCCACAATGCGCAGGCGGCCTTGCTCGTCCAGCTCGCCCAGATCGCCGGTTTTCAGCCAGCCGTCAGCTGTCATGGTCTCAGCGGTTTTCTCGGGTTCTTTAAAGTAGCCTTGCATATGCGCTGCGCCGCGCGTCAGCACCTCGCCTTCGGCAGACAGCTTGATCTCGCAGCAGGGCGAAGCTTGGCCTACATACCCTACCCGTGAGGAGCCTGGGCGGGAGGTGGCGGCCAGTGCAAACTGCTCGGTCATGCCGTAGCCTTCCAGCAGCTCCAGCCCGAGCTTGCGGTACCAGGCCATCACCTCGGGTGGCAGCGGCGCTGCGCCCGTGCCTGCAAACTTCACCGAGTCCAGCCCCAGTTGCTTGAGGATTTTCTTTTTCACGATACCGCCCAAAATCGGGATCGACATCATGAAATCGAGCTTTTTGGCGGGTACTTTGGCCAGCACGCCTTGCTGAAACTTCACCCACAAGCGCGGCACCGAGAAGAAGAAGGTGGGTTGCGCACGCTGCAAGTCGGCCAGGAAGGTGTCCAGGCTTTCGGCAAAAAACACTTTGCAGCCCACATGCAGGCTCATGCCTTGTATCACGCAGCGCTCGGCAATATGCGCCAGCGGCAGGTAGGAGATGCAGCGGTCATTGCAGTCCAGATCCAGAATTTCCAAAAACCCTTTGGCAGTGTGGCCAAAGGCAGAAAAGTTATGCACCACCCCCTTGGGCATGCCGGTGGTGCCCGAGGTGTAGATGATGGTGGCCATGGTCTCGGCAGAGAAAGTGGGGCTGTCTTTCATCGGTTTGGTGACAGCCACAATGTCGTCCCAGGGCTTGTACTGCGTGGCTTCGCACAGAGGCGTGGCGATGCAGGCCATGCCTTGGGGGATGCCGGCCACCATGGCCTTGGGGTCGTCCAGCTTGCCCACAAAGACCAGCTTGGTCTCCGAGTGCTCCAAGATTTGGCGCACCGTCTCGGCCACCAGGTTGGGGTAGATCGGCACGCTCACATAGCCCGCCATCCAGATCGCCAGGTCAGACATAAACCACCAGGCGGTATTTTTGCTCATGATGGCAATGCGTGTACCCGGCTCGTAGCCCAGCTTGGCCAGGTTGGCGGCCATGCGCCGCGTCTCGTCCATGGTCTGCGCCCAGGTCCAGGTGCGCACTACGCCAGCGCCCATGGGCTGGGTTAAAAACACTTCGCTCGCACGCTCTTTTTCCCAGCGGTATGCGCGTTGCAGGGGGAGGTCGTTTGCGTCAATTTGGGTCATGCTGTGCTCCTAATTATTTTCATTGGAATAAGGGCGTAACTCTAGCCGATTTAACCCGCCTTGTAACTGGTTGTTGACCCTTATAGTGATACTTACAACTTGTCTGTGCAAGGTCTGGCGCAGTGCAGTTTTGGAGGTCATTTAAGGCTCTAGCCCAATGAAATAATGCGTAAGCAGCTATTTAATTTATAGCATCTTGCGTTTACCAAGCGACGCAATTAGATGCCGCACACCAAAGTTCCACGGTGCAATCTTTGAGCCTGCCTTGTCCGGGCCTCTTCGCCTATTACTTTGAGCGACTGTTGATGCAACTCATGTTGCCTCTCTTGATTTGTGATAATCTACCAGCCATGAACGCACGCACCACCCAAGAACTTCAGCACCTGACGGCTGCTGAAAAGCATGCATTGGGCGAAGCGCTGATTGGAAGTGCCGATACGCAAGCTTCATCTCCAATATCGCAGGCCCAAAGTACTGAGCTGTACAAACGGCTGGCGCACCACCGTGCAAACCCAGATGAGCCAGGTGTAAGCTTTGCCCAGCTCAAGGCCAAGCTGCAAAGTAATACTCGCCAGGCATGACCTTCGCGGTCATTTTTAAGCCACTTGCACAGCTAGAAGTGGATGAAGCCTACGAGTGGTATCAGCAAGAGCATATCCGTATGGGTGATGCCTTCTTGGAGCAACTAGAACGCACCAGCAGCTTTCTCAGAGACAACCCAGATTTGTACCCTAAAGTGCAAGATGATTTGCATCGGGCCAACCTCAACCAGTTTCCCTATTCACTCTTCTACGTTATAGATGGTGATACGGTGAACATACTGTCATGTTTTCATCAGCACCGAGATCCGCACCATTGGCCTGCGCAAGCACGCTGAAATTGGGTGGCTTCAAACAAGGCTTTGCGTTTGGGCTTATCGGCGAGGTCGCTGTAATAGGCAAAGGCCAAGTCGTTTACACGTTGCCAATCGGGCAGCTTGCTCATGCGCAGGGTAAGGGTTGCTTGCTGTTTGTTTTCTTCGCTGCCCTGCGCGTGGTCTTGTATGGTGGGGGCTGATTTTTTCCGTGTAGCCATGTTGGTAGATTCCTGAAAGTTGACAAAAAAATGCTCTAGCCCAATGAAATAGGGCGTAAGCAGCTTCTGAATTTATAGCAACTTGCGTTGGGCCAGCGATGCAATTAGATGCCGCACACCAAAACTCCAGGGCGCTATCTGGTCGCCGGTGTTGACTTGGTTGCTCAGGCAGCCCAGCCGGCGGGTGTGCACATGCACCTGGTCACCCACCGCATGGGTAAAGCCCTGGTCTTTGGCAAAGCGGTCTTGGGTGGGCGCAAACATGGTGCCTAAAAACAGCATAAAACCGTCGGGGTACTGGTGGTTGGCGTTGATGGTTTGCGCCACCAGGTCCAGCGGGTCGCGGCTGATCTGGCTGATGGCGCTTGTGCCCTGCATCACAAAGCCCTTGTCGTCGGTGACGATCAGGCCCAGATCGCACTGGCGTACATCGTCCATGCTGAAATGCGCGTCAAACAGGCGGATAAACGGGCCGATGGCGCAGGAGGCGTTGTTGTCCTTGGCCTTGCCCAGCAGCAGGGCGCTGCGGCCCTCAAAATCGCGCAGGTTCACGTCGTTGCCCAGGGTCACGCCGTGCACCACGCCGCTGGGCGAGACGGCCAGCACAATCTCGGGCTCGGGGTTGTTCCAGTGGCTCTCGGGGTGAATGCCAATCTGCGCCCCGTAGCCCACGGCGCTCATGGGTTGGGACTTGGTAAACACCTCGGCATCTTTGCCAATGCCCACTTCCAGGTACTGGCTCCACAGGCCCTGGGCTATGAGCACTTCTTTGACCTTCATCGCCTGTTCGGAGCCTGGCACCACGGCGCGCAGGTTGTCACCGACGATCTTGGCGATGCTGGCACGCACCGCCTGCGCCTTGCTCGCATCGCCCCGCGCCTGCTCTTCAATCACCCGCTCCAGCATGCTGGCCACAAAGGTCACGCCAGCGGCCTTGATGGGTTGCAGGTCGCAGGGGGCGAGGAAGTAGGGCTGGCTTGCGTTGCGCGTGGCTTCGACACTGTTGGACAGCACGGCGGGGGTGTCGGCAAGGCGGGGCAATTGCGTGCGTGCGGCGGTGATACTCTGCGCAGGCGAGGGCAGGGCTAATAGGTCAGCGCTGGTGGCGGCGACGGTGGAGAGGTCGTAGATGGTTTGTGGTGTGACCAAGCACAGCACGGGGCCGGTGTTTGGTATTTCGATGCGGCCAATCAGGAGGGCGCGGTCTGCGTCGGTGGGCAGGGTATGGGGGAGAGGTAGTGGCGTTGTCATAGACTGACTTTATCCGAAACCGGGGGCGGGGATGATTGCTGTGGTCGTTGGTGCGATGTTTGGTGCTGGGCAGGCACACGGAGGTGGGAGACGCAGAGTTAGTCACGTACGCACGGCATGGTATTTATCGTCTGCCCTCATACTGGAGTACCAGAAATCGGTCAGTCGATAAACACCATACCGTGTGGCTACCAACGTAGCGCGCTACCGGTAGTCTTCGGTAACAAATTTTCCGGCGACTACGGGTAGCGTGCACAGGTGTTAGCGAGGCGGGTTGGCGTATGCAAATCGACCGATTTCTGGTACTCCAGTATGAGGGCGATTTGCATACGCCAACTCGCCCGTAGCCAGGCATGTTCGCACCAAGCAGTCGAGCACCAGAAAGATGGATGAGTTGAAAGTATTTCAGAAATTAAAGCAGAGAAAGGATCCATAGAAAAATGGGTGTGACACCTTAAATCAAACCCAATACGCCATAAATTCAATATCTTATAGCGCTTTATTTGTTTGATTTACAAGCAGATTTTTCTGAAAACAAAGCACTCAAATTTTTTTTTCGATACTTTCAAACTGGGATACGTTCCCCACCCAACCGCTCCTGCAAATACGCCAGCATCGCCCGGTTGCGCAGCAGTTGCATGCGCTCGGGTGTGGCCACGGCGGTGATGCGGGTGCCAAACTTGGTCACTGGTGTCCAGTCGGGTAGCAGGCGCACTAGGCGTCCGGCGGCCAGGTCGTCCTCGCACACGTACAGCGGCAGCAGGGCTACGCCCAGGCCTGCCAGGGCGGCGCTGGCTACGGCATCAGCGTTGTTGGCGTGGTAGCGGCTGTGCACCCGCACCATCTGTACCTGCTGGCCATGTACCAGTTGCCAGGCATCGTCCGAGCTCTCGCGCCAGTAGCTCATGCAGGGGTGGCGTTTTAGATCAACAGGCAGGGCCGGGGTGCCTGCGCTGGCAAGGTGGCTGGGCGCGGCGCACACCACCCAGTCCAGCCGGGCCACGGGGGTTACCACCAAATCGGGCGTAGCCGTGGCCGTCATGCGCAGGGCGATGTCGATGCGCTCAAAGGCAATGTCCATCATCCGGTCGTTCAGGTGCAGCTCAATTTCAATCGCCGGGTGGCGTGCTAAAAACTCGGGGATCAAACTGGCCAGCACCTTTTGCCCCCACGAGCCCGGCGCGGTCAGGCGGATTTGCCCGCTCAACTCTTGGCGCAGGTCGCGAAGGCGCTCGTCGGCACTGCCCAGGGCGTGCAGGGCCTGGCGGGCAAAACCCAGGTAGGTCTCGCCTGCGGGCGTCAGCGCAATGCGCCGTGTGCTGCGGCTAAACAGCGTGGCACTGAGCACCTGCTCTAGCTGGGCCACGCGCTTGCTGACCACGCCTTTGCTGATGTCCAGCTCGTGCGCAGCCGCGCTGACGCTGAGTTTTTCGGCCACCTTTACAAAGGTGGCCAACATGTCGGTGGAAAGAGTCATTGTCTACCAATCGAGAACAATCAGTTTGCATTGCAACCGATGCGCAAAGCCTTGTCAATCCGTAGAATTATTTTCCGAACGTGCAGTTGCCCAAGCAGCCGCCGTCCATGGATACCCCATATTTACAACCCCTAGGAGACAACCATGAAGATCTATGCAGACCCCATCACCGTCAATTGCCGCAAGGTACTGGCCGGGCTTGACTTTTTAAACGCGCCGTTTGAAAAAGTACATGTGGACTATTTCAAAGGTGAGCAAAAAGAGCCCGCCTATTTGGCCATCAACCCCAATGCCTCTATGCCAGCCATGAGTGACGGCGACTTGGTGCTGTGGGAGTCCAACGCCATCTTGCAATACGCTGCCGACAAACATGACCGCGATAGCGCCTACCCCAAAGACCTGAAAAAGCGCGCCGACATCAACCGCTGGCTGCTGTGGGAGTCGTCCAGCTGGTTCCCAGCCTGCTATGTGTATTTGGTTGAAAACTGCGTCAAACCCCTGCTCGGTGCGGAGCCCGACCCCGCCGTGCTGGAGGCCCAAGGCGCGCAGTTCCACAAGCTGGCGGGCATTCTGGACGAGCGCCTGGCGAAAAACGCCTACGTCTGCGGCAACCAGCCCACTATTGCCGACATTGCCCTGGCCGCGCCCCTGCACCTGCACCCCTACCAAAAGCTGCCACTGGCAGAGCACCCGAACCTCAAGCGCTGGATGACCGAGCGTATAGAGCCTATGCCCAGCTGGCAAAAAACCTATGTCGGCCCTGGCTTTACGCTCACCCGGCCCACCGCATAAGCTGCACCACCACCATGACCGCAGCACAATCCGTCCGCGCCACGCTCAACTACAGTGTGGACAATGGCCGCCCACCCGACTACTACTTCTACGAGCCCGAGGAAAAGGTAGACCTTAACCCCCCTGGCACCGACCCGCACGAGGTCAACATCCACAATGGCTGGCCACGGGCGGCCAGCTTTTCGGCAGACCGTGAAGGGTTTGAACTCAAACCCTTTGAGGCCCAGTTTGACCAGTTTGACGACGACGCGGCGGTGCACGCAGGTTTCTACCCGCAGGTGGTGGAGTTTGTAAAGCAGCACACGGGTGCCAAGCGCGTCGCCGTGTTTGACCACACCATCCGAAAGCGCCTGCCCGCCGATTTAAAGCAGCAAACCACGGTGCAGCGCCCGGCTGTGCTGCTGGTGCACAGCGACTACACCGTGGCCTCTGGCCCGCAGCGCGTGCGTGACCTGTTCCCTGATGAAGCTGATCAGCTACTCAAAAAGCGCGTGGCTTTTTTCAACGTGTGGAAGCCCCTGTACCGCCGGGTCGAAGAGCTGCCCCTGGCCGTGTGCGATGCCACCACCCATGCCGAGCATGACATGCTGCGCATGGAGCTGAAATACCGCGAACGCACCGGCGAGATCTACGTCATGCGCCATTCCCCCGCGCACCACTGGGTGTACTTCCCCCACATGGAGCCCACCCAGGCCCTGCTGCTCAAAACCTACGACTCCGAGACCGACGGCCGCGCCCGCTTCATGGGGCACACTGCCTTTGAAGACCCCACCACGCCCGCTAACGCGCAAAAGCGCGAGAGCATCGAGGTGCGCACCATGGCTTTTTTTTAGAAGATAATTGGGCTGCAGCCCTACAAATTAGGGCGTAAGAAGCTATGAAAAATATAGTAATACTTATTTCGCGTGACCGGTCAAGCCTGCGGTTTGCCAAAGCTCACTTCAAAACCGCGTATTTGAATCAAGTCAAATTGGCCCAGCAAATCCATGCCCAAGAGCACTTTGTAAGGGTCATGGTCGCGTGATCTGAACTCAATGACCTCTACGTCGTCAAATCGCGCAAACGGCACACCATCAGCGTCCAGCATATCCAGACTGACAAAGCGCTGGTACACCTCATCTTCTCCCGTAGAGCCAGCCAAACGGCGCAACTCGTAACGCTCGCATTGAAGCTGGTCTAACAGGCGTGGGCAAATGCAGGTTTTGCTGGCACCCGTGTCGATCAAGGCCAAAGCGCGGATGGAGACGGGTTCTGAGCCAGCCTCTACATCTACGGCGTAGGTGTGGAGTTGCACCGCAACAATCAGTTGGGGCTTCTCGGCAATCTCAATTTGACTGAATATGCGCGTGAGCTGGGTAGGCTCAGACATGCGAGTACCAGCCCAAGTCCACCGTGCTGCGCTCTACGCGCTGCACCGAAAACATGCGGTCTGGAAACTGCCTATGCCCATTGCGGATAGCCTCAGAGGGCGTATCGAAATAATCACATACCTTACGGTTGCGCAGCAGTGCCACTTTACCCGAGTGGGCAATCAAAATGGAAGGCAGCAGGTGTTCAAAAGCCTCAAAGTTTTCTTTGATAGCAACTTCGCGTGGGCTAGGTTGGGCCGAACTGGCAAGCGTAGCAGTCATGTGCAGGATGTTAAGTCAGTAACTTGGATAACGTAGTAAATCATGCGCGGGATGACATGTCAACCGCAGCCCCACGCCTTGGCGAGGTTCAAGTTGTTGATTTTATTCGTTTTTGTCTGAAAACAACGAATGTTACACCCCGCGAGGCACCTCACATCATGCCCCCACGCTGTCTGTCAGCGTGCTGTCTCGCTGCGCTCGTGGTTCAGCGCCAGCAGGCGGGCCAGGATGTCGGCATCGGGCATGTCGGCTGTGTAGTCGGCCCAGCCGTAGGCGGCGGCTACGGCTGCGTCTAGCTGCTGGTGGGCCAAGGTCAGCCAGCTGGGGCGCTGGTTGTACAGATTGGTCAGCGTGCGTTTTTGCAGGGCTTTGAGGTCAGACTCGCTCAGGTTGTCGCGCGGCAGCACGCGGTCGGGGTAGGGCGATGTGGTCATGCCCAGTGGCACTACCTCGGGTACGCGGCGCGTCCACTCGGGCGGGTTCAGCCAAGCCTCGCGCAGGTCGTTCAGGCGTTTGGCGGCACTGGCAATGGTACTGGCAGACTGTTTTAACGCTATTGAATTAGTAGCTGCTTGCGCACTATTTTGTTGGGCTACAGCCTGTTTTAGCACTTTATTTTTGGCTGTGGAAGCCTTGGCAGCGGGCTGCATAGCTGGCGCAGCGGCGGACGAGTCCAGCGCAGCCGGAATCAGCGCCCCATCCGCCAGCGCCTCGGTACGCTGGTGCGCTGTGTCTTGCGGCGTGAGGCCGGCGGGGAAGGGGAAGGTCTCGAAGCAGGACTTGGCGTTATAGGTGGGGTCGTTGCCAACGCCTAGCCACGTACACATGCGCAGTGACCAAAGTTCGTGAAAACGGCTGTGCAGGATGCCGAAGGTGGTGTCGTCGGCGCGAGCTGTAACTGACAGCGCATGATCTGCCAAAAATTGAGTTGATTTCCAAGCAAATAAGCGATGCTTTGCCACATTGACAGTGACGATTTGACGTTGAAGCGAAGAGATCGCGTTGCGCATACTAGATACTGGTTCCGCAAACAACCACCATTTATTTTTGTAGCTAGCACGCTTACTCAGCATTCGAGTTGGCTTAACCAGTTGCAAGACATGTTGAAACGGTAATTCAAACAACTGCGCTTCGTCGATACCCATATCGACTCCGAAATCAACCAGCCATTGATCGCCATCACGTCGTACAACATCAATACCATTGATCCATCGTTTTACAACTGCGGCATTGCTTTTGCCATGGACGTTTGGTTGCAGAATCCAATCGCGCGTCACGCTTGCCTTAACTTCAAACTGTCCTGCTTTTACAGTCGCAATGAAACATGCTTTGTGGTTTTCGGCCAACTTTGATGCAGTTGTCACTCGCGATCCAGTTGTTAAATCTGCGTTGATTGCATCTACTTGTGCATCGTCCAGAATAGCCGGAATGTCATACGACTTGTTTGAAAAAGCTATCACCGAAACTCTTACGGCCGCGCCTTCGTTAACCCAAGGCTCATCGCTCCATGCTTTGAATATTCGTGCATCCTCAACAATTTTGTCTAAGACTTTTCTATTAAGCCCACCGCGAATGGAGTTTGTCGCGACGAATGCTGCCGCCCCCAAGCCGTTTTCACAAATGCCTTTTCGGGCTTGTTCAAACCAATAGCACACCAAGTCAGAAAAAGCGGGTAGCTTGTTTTCATAAGCTTTTCGAAGATTTTCAGAATACTCTTTGCCTAACTCGGTCCATTGCTTCTTTGTTCCCAAAAACGGCGGATTACCAATCACCACGCTCACCTTCGGCCACTCAGCTTCCACCGGCTTGCCATCCACAAAAGCGAGCAGCGCATCGCGGTGCTCGATGATTTCTAGCGGCTCCAGAATCGGGTTTTCTTTGAAGGGGTAGCCGCGGGCCATGCGCCATTGGAGCTCGCCGATCCACACCGTGACTCGCGCTAATTCGGCGGCGTATTCTGAGAGCTCGATGCCGTGCATATTGGCCGGGCCGGTGACGAGATCGACGGGGCGATCTAGCCCTAAGCTTTCGGCTTCGGTGATCACCTTGAGCTCAATGTCTTTGAGCGCTTTGAGGCCAAGGAAGAGAAAATTGCCGCTGCCGCAGGCAGGATCGAGGATTTTGAAGTCTGCCAAGGATTGCAGGAAGCGGGCATACACCGTTTTCGCCTCAAGCCTTGATTTTTTGGTGTTTTCGGCATGTAGCCGGCGTATTTCCTGCGCAGAGCGCTCCCAATTTTGTAGCAATGGGCGGCGGATGACGGGTTCGATGATGCGCTCGATCGTGGCGGGGTCGGTGTAGTGGGCGCCGAGTTGGCTGCGTTTGGCGGGGTCGAGGCCGCGCTCAAACAGCGTGCCGAAGATGGAGACATCAATCGCGCTCCAATTGAGGCGGGCGGCGTTGCGCAGCTCGGTGATGTCGGTGATCTCTAATTTTGGGACGTGGGCGCG
>JAYVJV010000161.1:0-11217 GCA_043769005.1 Polaromonas sp.
ATGGCTCCAGCTCAATTTGCTACACACCGTGTAGCAAATTGCTTGGTCGGGGTAGGTGAGGTAAAACTGGCGAAAATTGCGCAGGTTGGCATACGAAAAACCTTTGCCAAAACTGGCCGAGAGTTCTTTGGATAGATTTTCCAGCAACCTTTGCCCGTAGGTAGCGCGGCTGTCGCCCTGCTGCTCCTCTTGCACAATCCGCTGGCCCATCAGCCAATAGGCTTCCACCATGGCAGCATTCACCGCCGACCGCGCCTTGCCACGCGCCTGCTCTAGGATGGTTTTTATATCGGTGTGAAAGGAGGTTAAGGCGTTCATGAGGGCACTTTATCAACGATTTTCAGCAGGGCGTTGCAAGTTGTTGGTTACTGGGTGACTGTAGCCAACATTATCTCTCTATCGTTTTTAACCCAACCCCATCACCGCTGCGGCATATCCCTCACCGAATACCCCAAGCTCACCGTAGCATCCGGCCCGATGGGCAGCATGCCGGTCTCCCACGCTTCCCAGTCTGCGCGCATGCTGGCTAGTCGCGCAGGTTCGCGCGCTGCCAAGTTAGCGCGTTCGCGTTCGTCTTTGGACAAATCAAACAAGTAGTCGTTGCCGTCCACGCGCAGGTACTTCCAGTCGCCATCGCGCAGGGCGCGTTGGCCTCGGTGGTTCATGCGCCAGTGGAGGGGTCTTGCAAACTCTTTGCCTGCCTCTTGTAATACGGGTAGCAAAGACACGCCGTCCAGCGGGTAGGCTGTGTCGGCCTGCGCACCCGCAGCGGCTAGCATGGTGGCGGACCAGTCCATGGTCATGCATTGCTGCGTGCTCTGGCGGCCTGGGGCGATAGCGGCGGGCCAGTGGGCTATCCACGGCACGCGGATGCCGCCTTCGGTGAGGTCCATCTTGCCGCCTACCAGGGGCCAGTTGTCGCTGAAGCGTTCGCCGCCGTTGTCGCTGGTGAAGACGATCAAGGTGTTGTCTAGCTGGCCAGTGTCCGTCAGCGCGGCTACCACCTGGCCTATACCTTCGTCCATGTGGTGGATCATGCGCTGGTAGGTGTGGATGTTGCCGCCGTTCAGGTGGAACAGGTTGGCTTTGACATCACGCGCCAGCGCTACGTCGTCCCGTGTTTCCCAGGGCCAGTGGGGTGCTGTGTAGTGCATGCTTAAAAAGAAGGGGGCATCTTGCTGTGCCATGCGTTTTACGTAATCAACCGAGCGCTGCGAGATTAAATCTGTGAGGTAACCCTCTTGCCGCTTTTCCTCTTCGTTTACATACAAGTCGTGCGTGCCGTTGTTGCTGCAATGGGTGAAGTAGTCCACCCCGCCTGACATGGGGCCGAAAAATTCTTCGTAGCCGCTTTTGATGGGACTGAAATGCGGTGGGTAGCCCAGGTGCCATTTGCCGATGAGCGCCGTGCGGTAGCCGCTGCTTTTTAACAGCGACGGCAGCGTGGGCATCTCGGGCGGCAGGCCCAGCGTGGGGCTGCCTTTGCTTTTGCTGTTGATGGGTTCCTCTAGCGCGCCGCGCAGGCGGTACTGGTAGCGCGCGGTCATCAGCGCAAAGCGGGTGGGCGAGCAGACGGGGGAGTTGCTGTAGCCTTGGGTGAACTGGATGCCGCCTGCGGCCAGGCCGTCGAGCACGGGGGAGACTTTGCCAAACGTGGCATCGCGCCCGCCGTAGCAGCCCAGGTCGGCAAAGCCCAGGTCGTCAGCGACGATGAAGATGATGTTGGGGCGTTTCATGGCTGATTTAGGTGTCATTTAGGGCTGCAGCCCAACAAAATATAGCGTAAGCAGCTATTGAATTAATAGCTTTTAAATGGAGGATTCGGCGCGCAGCGTGGTGCATTTGCCGGTGGAAACGCGCTAGGCATGCAAACTTTCAGAGAAAAAAATCACCGCGTCCTTCATAAAGTCGGCCATTTGCGTGCCCTGGCTGCCAATGGTCACGCCGCGCGAGATAAAGGGCAGAAACATCTGGCGAATCTGGTGGTCGTCTGCACCCGGCAGGGCCGCGCCGCTCCAGGGGTCTTGCAGCACACCCTGCGGGTCAAAGTACAGGATGGGGGCGTTGAGTGCCACCATGGCATCGGGAAATTCGGTCTTGGGTGCGCCGTAGCCAAAGCCGTGCAACGCGTCTTTGAACAGGCGGAAGGTGGCGGCGGGGGCATCGGACGGGAGGGTGGCCTGGATGGCCGCAAAGTAGGCCTGCGTCTGGATGCTGGAGGCCCAGTTGTCTTTGTCGGCTGCCAGCATGCGCACGCGCACGCCCGCCGTATCGGGCTGGCTGAACTGGTAGCCGCACCAGGGCCAGGCGGCTAGCACGGCGTTGGGTGCGGCCCGGCCACCCAGGGCGTGGCGGTGCAGCTGGGCCATGGCCGCTTGCAGCACGGCGGTGCCGCCCCGGCTGTAGCCCATCGCGCCAATGCGCTGGCCGCTGATTGCGCTGTGCTGGCGCAGGTACTGCACGGCGGCAAATACATCGAAGGTCGATGCCGCAAACGAGAACTGCTGCTGCACGGCAATGGTGTTGACCACGCCGCGCGGCGTGAAGGGGTCTACCACCAGCACCGCGATACCTGCGCCTACCAATGCCTGCGCGTGGTGCAGCATCCAGATGTTGACCCCGCCCGAGCCGGGGATGATGATGACCGCCGGGCTGGGCTGCGTGCTGCCGGGCAGGTACAGGGTGGCATCCAGATCGACCGCCGACTGCGATTGGCCCGCCATGATGTCTTCGTAGTGGCGCGGGTTGGCGCTGGGGATGCGCAGCAGCTGCCCGGCGGTGCCATTGGGCAAAACGTGGGCTTGCTCGCGCATGGGTGGCAGGGGAGTTTGCATCGCAGATCAGTCCAGCTTGAGGCCAGACTTTTGCACCACGGGCACCCACTGAGCCTTGAAGGCGGCCAGGGTAGTTTGCGTTTGCGCAAGCGATGCCGACACCGGCTCGGCCTTGGCGGCGGCAAATTGCTCGCGGATTTTGGGCTGGGTCATGATCTGTGCAATCTCTCGCGCCAGCAGGGCCACCCGGTCTTTGCCCATCTCGGTCTTGGCATACAGGGTGTTCCAGCCTGTGGCCACCACGTTCATGCCCGACTCCTTCAGGGTGGGGATGGTCGGCACCAGCCGCCGCTCGCCCGAGGTGGCCAATATCCGCACGCGTCCGGCCTCGTGCAGGGGCAAGAGCGCGTCAATCGAATCAATCGCGACGGGCACATGGCCACCAATCAGGTCTTGCGTGAGCGGCGCGGAGCCGCGATAACCGATGATGGGGGTTTGCGTGCCCGCAGCCTGCGCCGTCATCAACGCAAAAAAGTGCGGCAGGCTGCCGGTGGCGGGCACGCCAAAGTTGGCCTTCTCGGGGTTGGCACGTATCCAGGCCAGCAGGTGGTTAAATTCGCGCACCGGCACCGCCGCGCCCACTGTTGCCGCAAACTCGTAGCGCGCGATTTGCGAGACGGGTTGGTAGTCGGCTTCGGCATCGTAGCCATTGTTTTTGTACACCGTGGGGGCTATCACCATCAGCGCCGGGTTGACCAGCACCAGGGTGTTGTGGGCATCGACCGTGCTGCGCTTGAGCTGCTGCATGGCCAGGCGGCCACCAGCACCGACGATGTTTTCCACCACCACCGTTTGCTGGATGCGCGGGCCCAGCGCCTCGGCCAAAAAGCGCGCAGCCCGGTCCGACGAGCCGCCCGCCGGGTAGGGCACCACGATGCGCAGCACGCTGTCTTGGGCCATGGCGGTGAATGCGCCTAACGTGAGGGACAGGGCCAGCAGGTTGCGGCGGGTGGTGTGCAATGCATTCATGTGTGTCTTTCCTTTGAAATACCCGAAACAACTCAACCAGCGGAATCCATCTAGTCCACCTTCATGCCGGTGGCGGCAATCACCTTGCCATAGCGGGCATGCAGGTCGGCAAGGCGTTTGGCCGCAGCGCTGCCAGACAGGCCCTCGTAGGCCATGTCCAGGCTGGCGATGCGCTTTTGCAGGTCGCTGTGGGCCAGTGCCTCCAGCACGGCTTTTTGCATCGCTAGCAGCACGGGCTCGGGCGTGGCACTGCTGACCATGGCGACGTAGAGTACTTCGCTTTCCAGCTCGGTCACGCCCGCCTCGGCCACCGTGGGCACTTCGGGTGCCAGGCCCGAGCGCTTGCGGCTGGTGACGGCCAGCGCGGTAATCTTGCCCGCTTTCACCTGCGGCAGCATGCCGGGCGTGGCCAGCACGCCGCCGTCTACCTCGCCCGCCACAATGGCCAGCACGGCGGGGCTGTTGCCTTTGTAGGGAATGTGCGTGAGCTTGATACCCACCGCATCGGTAAACACCTCTACCGCCAGATGCCCCGGGCTGCCGCTGCCGCCCGAGCTGAAATTGAGTGGTTTGGTTTTGCCCGCAGCCACCAGGTCTTGCATGGTTTTGTAGCCTGTGCTGGGGTGCACGCCCACCAGCAGACCCGAGCTGCCAATCACCACCAGGGGCTTGAGGTCGCTGTGTTTGTAGGGCAGGTTTTTGTAGATGTGCGGGTTGACGGTGAAGGTGGTGTCAATGCCCCACAGCACGGTGGTGCCATCTGCTGGCGCTTTGGCTACCAGGTCTGTGCCCAGGTTGCCGCCCGCGCCGGGTTTGTTGTCTACGACAAAGCTTTGGTTGAACTGCTTTTGCAATGCCTCCGCCACCGCACGGGCCAAAATATCAGACGGGCCACCCGGCGGAAAACTGTTGACAAACTTCACGGGCTTGCTGGTCCAGGCGGGGGTTTGCGCGGCTGCGTTGCCTGCCAGCCATGCAGCACAGACGATGAGGCAAGACAGGACGGTAGTACGTTGCTTCATAGCGGTTTCATCCATGTTTTAGGGCTAAAGCCGAATAAAATAGGGCGTAAGCAGCTACTAAATTTATAGCTTAATCCAACAAAATGCCCGTGGCTTTAATGGGCTTTTCCCAGCGCGCCAAGTCGCTGCGCTGCGTGGCAGCCAGCACGTTAGAGGTAGAGCCCACCGGCTCCATGCCCAGCTTGAGGAGTTTGCCCTGTAGCTCGGGTTTCTTCACTGCGTTGACTACGGCGCGCTCCAGCCGCGCCAGTGTGGCTGCATCCAGGCCCGCAGGTGCGTACATGGCAAACCAGGCGCTGGCATCCATGTCAATGCCCTGCTCCTTGAGGGTGGGCACCTCGGGCACCTGGCTGTCGCGCGTGGCGCTGGTGACGGCAATGATGCGCACCTTGCCTACTTTGTGCAGTTGCGCGGTCTCAGACACCACGTCAAATTTATAACCAATATGCCCGCCCAGCAACGCCGTGTTGGCCGGGGCACCGCCCTGGAAGGGCACATGCGTCATGGGCACACCGGCGCTTTGCTCCATCAGCACGCCCAGAAAGTGCGGCAGCGTGCCCTGGCCGGGCGTGCCGTAGCTGGCGGTGCTGGGGTCTGACTTGGCTTTGGCCAGCATCTCGGCGACGTTTTTTGCGCCCGTAGCCGGGCCCGATACCAGGCCAAACTGAAAGCGCGCAATCAAGGAGATGGGCGTGAAGTCTTTCACCGCATCGTAGTCCAGCTTTTTGTACACATGCGGAAACAGCACCATCGGCCCACTGGGCAGCACCACCACGGTTTGGCCATCGGGTTTGGCGGCCTTGGTCTGCTGCAAGGCAATGCGCCCCGCCGCGCCAGGTTTGTTCTCCACAATCACGCTGCTGAAGTCGTCGCGCACAGCATCGCCGATCAGGCGCGCTATCACGTCTGCTGATCCGCCGGGCGGGAAGCCCACCAAAATTTTCAGGGGCTGCTTGTCTTGCGCGCCCGCAGACAGGCTAAGTGCCGTCAGGCCAGTGAGCAGGGCGGCACGGACGTAGCGGTGAAAAAGAATATGGGGCATCGCATTCTCCAAATAAACATGCATGCTGTACTGTACGCCCACACCCCGGATGGATCGCAGCCATCGGCGCTAGGACTTACCCGCGCATTGCGCGGGCCAAGGCCGCTCACAGGCTACGCACGGTGGACAGGCGGCGCAGGGTTTGCTGCACGATATCGCTTTGCATGTTGCGGTACAGCAGGCCTTCCTCGGCCTCTTTGGACAGCACGGCCGATTCGTTAAAGCTGATCTCGCGCTGCTGCAAAATCTCGGTCTCGGGGATCAGCTCTTTGCCGTCTTTGCCGCGCAGCTTGAACTTGAAACGCAGGCGCAGCTGAAACTCGCGCACCTGGCCACTGGCGGTTTGGCCGACCACAGTTTTCTCGCGCTGGTCGCTCACAATGTCCAGGATGACCTGCGCTGTATCAAGCAGTTTATTGTCTGTAATCACCTTCACGCCGCCGCCGCTCTCCAGACCCCGGCGCAGCTCGGCCAGCAGCAGGGAGGTGTCTGGGCCGTTGATATAGACGCTGCTAAAGGCATAGGCCTGCGCGCCGCGCAGCTTGAAGCCGCAGCCCGTGAGGGGGCTGAGTGCCCAGATGCCTGGTGCTAGCAGAAGGAGGCGGCGGATTGCTCTTTGGCCCTCACCCCAGCCCTCTCCCGCGCGCGGGAGAGGGAGTGGGGAGTCGAGTTTGCTGTTAGGCATGCTGGTTACACCACGATGTTGACCAAGCGCCCGGGCACTACCACCACTTTCTTGGCAGCGGCTCCGTTGGCTTGCTTGATAAACGCCTCATTTTCAAACGCGATTTTTTCAATGGCTTCCTTCGCCGCACCAGCGGGCACCAGAATGCTGCCGCGCAGCTTGCCGTTGATTTGCAGCATCAGCTCGATCTCGTCTTGCTTGAGGGCGTTGTCATCGACTGCGGGCCATGGGGCATCCAGCAGCTCGTCCTGCTGCGCGGCAAAGCCCAAGCTCTGCCACAGCGCATGGCAGATGTGCGGCGTGGCGGGATAGAGCACGCGCAGCAAAATGCCAAAGCCCTCGGCCAGCGCCGCGTGGGCTCCTTCGCTGCCATCGCTTTGAAAGTCTTCCAGCGCGTTGAGCAGCTTCATCGCACCGCTGACCACGGTGTTGTACTGCATGCGTTGGTAGTCGTAGTGCACCTGCTTGAGCAGGCCGTGCACTTCCAGCCGCAGCGCCTTGGATTGTTTGCTTAATTGGCCTGTAGCCCAATTAAAACGGGTGTAAGCAGCTAACTTTTCGATAGCAGAAAGTTTTACCCCAAAGTTATACACGCGGCGCAGAAAGCGGTAGCTGCCCTCTACCGCCGCGTCGTTCCACTCCAGCGTGGCCTCGGGCGGAGCGGTAAACATCATGTACAGGCGGGCGGTGTCCGCGCCGTATTTGTCGATCAGCTCCTGCGGATCTACGCCGTTGTTTTTGGACTTGCTCATGGTGGTGACACCGCCGTAGTCCACCGCGCTGCCATCGCTTTTCAGCTTGGCACCGACGATCTTGCCGCCCGTATCGTGCACATGCTCTACATCGTTGGGCCAAAAATATTCGATGCCGCCCTTGCTGCCCTTGCGCGAGTACACATGGTTGAGCACCATGCCCTGGCACAGCAGTTTGGTAAAGGGTTCGTCAAAGTTCACCAGCCCCAGGTCACGCATAACCTTGGTCCAAAAGCGCGCGTACAGCAGATGCAAAATGGCGTGCTCGATGCCGCCAATGTACTGGTCCATGCCCTTATTGGTTTTAGCACTGCCAGCGGAATCGCCCATCCAGTAGTCCACACCGCCCGCCACCATCTGGTCCAGGTTCTTCGGGTCGCAGTAGCGCATGAAATACCAGGAGCTATCGACAAAGGTGTCCATGGTGTCAGTCTCGCGCCGGGCGGCTTTGCCGCACACGGGGCAGACCACACCCGCGTGAAAGCCCACATGCTTGTGCAGCGGGTTGCCCGAGCCGTCGGGTACGCAGTCTTGCGGCAGCACCACGGGCAGGTCTTTTTCGGGTACGGGCACTGCGCCACAACCCGACGACGTACCGTCGGGGTTCGTATCCCCGTCGCAATGGATGATAGGAATCGGCGTGCCCCAGTAGCGCTGGCGGCTCACGCCCCAGTCACGCAAACGCCAGGTGGTTTTTTTCTCGCCCAGGTTTTTGGCGATTAAATCGGTGGCTACTGCGTCAGCGCAGGCTTTGAAGTTCAGGCCGTTGTATTTGCCGGAGTTGACACTTGCGGTATTGGTTTTTTCGGCGTACCAGTCTTGCCAAGCCTCCGTAGAAAATTCTTTGCCCCCTCTCCCGCCTGCGGGAGAGGGTTGGGGTGAGGGTGCTTGTTTGCCAGCCTCCGCAGAGCCCTCACCCCGGCCCTCTCCCGCAGGCGGGAGAGGGAGTTGGGAGACGACCTGCTTGATCGGCAAGTCGTATTTCTTCGCAAACGCAAAATCCCGCTCGTCGTGCGCAGGCACGCCCATCACCGCACCATCGCCGTAGCCCATCAGCACATAGTTGCCGACCCAGATTTCTACCTTGTCACCCGTGAGCGGATGCGTGACAAACAAGCCCGTGGCTACGCCTTCTTTTTCTTTGGTGGCCAACTCGGCTTCTGTCGTACCGCCACCTTTGAGTGCTTCAATCTTTGCGGCCAATGGCGCAGACAACTCGCCCGCCCGCACCGCCAACGGGTGCTCCGGTGCCACCGCCACAAAGGTCACGCCCATGATGGTGTCGGCGCGGGTGGTGAAGACGTACATCTTGCCGTCTTGAATCAACTTCCCCGCTGCATCTGCAATCTCATGCGGGAAGGCAAACCGCACGCCCTCGCTCTTGCCTATCCAGTTCTCCTGCATCAGCTTCACGCGCTCGGGCCAGCCGCTCAATCCGTTTTGCACCTGCTCCAGCAGCTCGGGCGCGTACTGGGTGATGTTGAGGTAGTAGCCCGGTATCTCGCGCTTCTCTACGGGCGCGCCAGTGCGCCAGCCTTTGCCGTCAATCACCTGCTCGTTGGCCAGCACGGTTTGGTCCACCGGGTCCCAGTTCACCACCTGGGTCTTGCGGTAGGCAATGCCCTTTTCCAGCATCTTCAAAAACAGCCACTGGTTCCACTTGTAGTAGGTCGGATCGCAGGTAGCGATCTCGCGGCTCCAGTCGATGGCCAGGCCCATCGCCAGCATCTGCTTTTTCATGTAGGCGATGTTGTCGTAAGTCCACTTCGCGGGCGGCACGCTGTTTTTCATCGCGGCGTTCTCGGCGGGCAGGCCAAAGGCATCCCAGCCCATCGGCATCAGCACGTTGTAGCCCTGCATGCGCAGTTGCCGTGCCAGCATGTCGTTGATGGTGTAGTTGCGCACATGGCCCATGTGCAGCTTGCCGCTGGGGTAGGGCAGCATGGAGCAGGCGTAGTACTTGGGCTTGGGTTTACCGTCCTTGCCCACCGCGTTTTCGGTGATGCGGTAGGCATCCTGCGCCGTCCAGTGGGCGTGGGCGGTTTTTTCTATGGCCAGATGGTCGTATTTGTCTTGCATAACGCGGGAACTAATGATTGCTTTAAAAATTATATGAAAGTAGGCTCTAGCCCAGCAAAATATAGCGTAAGCAGCTATTTAATCAATAGCAATTTGCTGGCCTGTAAAAGTCAGGGCTTGCCCGGCTGGTCGGCCACAAATCCAATGCGGTTGAGCCCGGCCTTTTGCGCCACACCCATTACTTCCACCACTTTGCCGTAGGCTACCGCAGCGTCGGCGCGCAGTTGCACTTCGGTCTCGGGGTTGGCGGCGGCAGAGGCTTTCAAGGACTCGCTTAATGCAGGCAGCTCAATCGGTTTGTCGTTCAAAAATACCTGGGCGGATTTGTCGACCACCACGGTGACAAACTTGGGTGCGTCGTTGGCCTTGGCGGCATCGGTTTTGGGTAGATCGAGCTTGATGGAGCTGGCCAGGAGCGGCGCGGTGATGATGAAGATCACCACCAGCACCAGCATCACGTCCACCAGGGGCGTGACGTTGATCTCGCTCATGGGCTCGGAGCCCTTGGAGCGCTCTAGCCTGCCGAAACTCATGCTACATGTCCCCTACGCTTGCCACTGCTCATTGCTTCACCTCATTGAGTGCCGACGGGCCGCCCCTAGGCACGACGGCCCCCTCGGGGGGCAGCGCACCATGCGCAGCAGGAAGCGTGGGGGCGTGGTGATACGCCAATAACTCACGCAGATCGCGGGCAAAGCCTTCCAGGTCGGCCTCAATGCGGCTGATGAAGCGGCCAAACAGGTTGTAGGCCAGCACGGCGGGGATGGCCACGGCCAGGCCGGCGGCGGTCATGATGAGCGCCTCGCCCACCGGGCCGGAGATTTTGTCGATGGAGATTTGGCCCGCGCCGCTGATGCTGATGAGGGCGTGGTAGATGCCCCAGACGGTGCCCAGCAGGCCAACAAAGGGCGCGGTGGAACCGACGGTGGCCAGCAGTACCTGGCCAAACTGCAATTTCAGCAGCACGCGGTGCAGCGCGTCGCGCAGCAGGCGGGTGAGCTGCTGGGCTTTGTCGCCCACGGTGGCCAGAGTGCCAGCGGTGCCGGTTTGGCTGGCTTCGATCAGCGGCAGCACCAGGCCTTCGCGGTCAAAGTTGGCCACCGTCACTTTGGCCTGCGCCAGGTCGGGAGCCTGCCAGAAGGCGGCGATGCTGCGCGCCACATCGGGCACCGCGCGCTTGACGACCCAGGCTTTCCACAAAATCACCACCCAGCTGGCGACCGACATGGCCAGCAGCAGAAACGCAACAAACTTGCTGATGGCATCGCCCTGGGAGATAAATTGGAATGCACTCATGGTGGTGGGTTGGGTTGTTGCAGAAAACTAAAACGAAGGGGTTTAACGCAAGTTCAGCACATCAAACATGTCAAATAAACCGTGGGGCTTGTTGGCCAAAAATCGGGTGGCGTGCAGCGCGCCCTGGGCATAGCCTTCGCGGCTGGATGATTTGTGCGTGATTTCAATGCGCTCGCCAATGCCTGCAAACATCACCGTATGGTCGCCCACAATATCACCGCCACGGATGGCCGAAAACCCAATGGCGGACGGATCGCGCGCGCCCGTAATGCCCTCGCGGGCAAAGACGGCGTGGCCTTTCAAGTCACGGCCCAAGGCGCTGGAGATCACTTCGCCCATTTTCAGCGCGGTGCCGCTAGGCGCGTCGACCTTGTGGCGGTGGTGGGTTTCGATGATCTCGATGTCGTAGCCGCTGGACAGTGCCTTGGCCGCCATATCCAGCAGCTTGAGGGTGACGTTGACACCCACGCTCATATTGGGGGCCAGCATGATGGCAATGTCTTTGCCTGCGTCCGCAATGGCGGCCTTTTGCGCCTCG
>JAYVJV010000162.1:0-5865 GCA_043769005.1 Polaromonas sp.
GGCGAGATGGCCAACGATGCCATGCTGCTCAAGGTAGAAACCACCGCACAGCCCGAAGGCTTGCAAGACAAAATCGCCAGCGCCATCCGCGAGGTGACCAAGCTGCGCGGCGATGTGCAACTGGTCAGCGTGGGCAGCCTGCCCAATGACGGCAAAGTGATTGAAGACGCACGCAGCTACAAGTAGCGGTGCCCGGCAGGCACTGCACTGCCGTGCTATGCCGTGGCGCTACCCATGCCGTTAACAATTTAGCGCAAATACCATTGCGAACACCATGGCAGATGTCATCGCTTATGGCATGATATTAGCTATTATTTTTATAGCTTCTTACGCTATATTTTATTGGCCTGCAGGCCAATTAGCCACCCAAACTGCGGTGTACTATTAGTTGCTTAAACTAAGGCGTACTGCTGGCGCAGGCGTTGCCGCAAAGCGGGTGGCCTGGCCTGCCATGCGCACCTGCGCTGGCTCGGCTTGGTGCGCTACCAAGTGCTGAGGCACAGGCTGCGAAAGCGCGCTGTGCGTAGTGAGCGGGTGGCCACGCAGTTGCCACTCTAGCGCGCCGCCAACCAGCCAGAGCACGCGGCCGCTGGCATAGGCGCTCAGGGTATGCCACAGCGCCTGGGCATGGGCATCGCCGGGCTCGCCCATCACCAAGACGGTGCGTGACAGGTCAATGCCTGCGTCAGATACCAGGCGTTCGAGTTGCGCCACAGGCAAGGTGGCAGCGCCGCGCGGCAGGTGGGCAGCACCGGGCAGATGGCCTGCTGCAAAGGCACTGGGGCTGCGCACATCAATCACACGGGCACCTTGGGCTAGCGCCAGGGCAGCGGCATCGGCAGACACCGCCTCGTGCCCGGCATGGGCAGTTGGGCACAGCAGGCTTGCGCTGATGAGCAGCGCGGCACTAGTGAGTGCCGTCGTACTGGCGTGCAGGCAATGCGCTGCCTTGCGGGATAGGCGTTGGAAGAACATGCACGCACTGTACGCAGTGGCTGTTATGCCGTCCAATACAAAGAAGTTACGAGTACATAACTTTTGGCGATATAGCGGCCCCAGAAGCCTGGGCAGCCGAAGATTGCAGGCCGAAACCAGCGAAACTCGCGGAGACTTTTGGGCGCGTCGCCAATCAGGCTTTGGGGGCCACCATCAGCAAGATTTGCTGTATATCTTCAATGCGCAGCGGCTTGGTAATGAACTGGTTCATACCCGCCGTGATGGCGCGCTCGCGGTACTCGGGCAGGGCATGGGCGCTGGCACCGCACACAAAGGCAGGGGTACGCTGCTCGGCCTTTTCCCACTCGCGCAGGCGCTGGATGGCGGTGTAGCCGTCCATCACAGGCATTTCGCAGTCCATAAACACCACGTCAAAGCTGCTTTGCCCATCCATCAGCAATTGCAGGGCCTGGGCACCATCGCTGGCCGTCTGGGCTTGCACGCCCAGGCGCTGTAGTTGCGCTGCTATGACCTTATGGTTGAGGGGGTGGTCGTCCACCACCAAAACACGCAGTTGCACTAACTTGTCTGGCAGTGCACTGCCAACGGTTACCTTTGCTGCTGGAGCGCTTTGTGCTACCTCTAGCGGAACACTGAACCAGAACAAACTGCCCTTGCCTAGGGTGCTGCTCACTCCGATCTCGCCGCCCATGAGTTTGACCAGTTGCTGTGAGATGGATAAGCCCAAACCACTGCCGCCGTAGCGGCGCGAAATCGAGGCATCGGCTTGAACAAAAGCATCAAACAGGCGCGCTTGCTGCTCTGGGGTCATGCCGATACCGCTGTCTTGCACCTCGAAGCGTATCGACACCTGTTTGCTGTCCAGCGCAGTGGTTGACACCCGCAGCACGATCATGCCCTGGCTGGTGAACTTGTAGGCGTTGCCTAGCAAGTTGATGATGACCTGGCGGATGCGCAGCGGGTCTCCCACCACATTGGGCAGCATGTCGCCAAACTCCACGTTCAGCGCCACGCCCGACTGGCGCGCCTGGTAGGCAAACAGGGTACGGCACTCGTTGAGCAGTGCGGGCAATTTGAAGGGTATGTGCTCTAGCTCCAGCCCTCCGGCCTCGATTTTGACGTAGTCCAGAATATCGTTGAGCACATGCAGGGCCGACTGGCCTGACTCGTTGATGGTGTCGACAAAACTTTTTTGCTCCGTATTCAGCGGGGTCTCGGCCAGCAGCTGCGCCATGCCGACCACGCCACCCATGGGGGTGCGGATTTCGTGGCTCATGGTGGCTAAAAAGCTGCTTTTCGCCTGGGCCATCTGCTCAGCCATGGCGCGGGCCTTGACCTCGGCCTCCAGCGCCAGCGCGTGGCGCTTGAGCTCGTGCAGGGTCTCGCGCACATAGATGTAGCCCAAAATGGGCAGGGCAGACAAGTAAAACAGCCGGCCAATCGGGTTGTAGATGGGCTCAAACACCTCCCCGGTGGCCATGTCGGGCAGCTTGAGAACATCGGAGATGAAGAAAAACAGGAAGGCGGTCACCACGGTGTTGCGCTGCCAGCCCCGGGTCTTGACGGCCAGGATGACCGTTACCACCAGGAACCAGGTGGAAGAGTTGATGTGAAAGACCCAGTCGCACCAGGTTTGGCCAAACTTGGAGCTGGGATTGGCCTGGATGTGTTGTGCCCACCACCAGAAAGTAGCCAGGTAGGACAGCACGGTGGTGCTCAGGGCGAGGATCAGGAAGCGCCGGGTGAGCGCCTGGTCTTCCAGCAGGTAGCGCAAAAACGCTGCCGCAACGATGATGAGCGAGGCGGTGCGCAGGGCATGCTCCAGCGGCGGGAACACTACATGCAAGCTGACCGGATCGACCAGGTTGTAGGCGCGCATGATGGCCAGCACCAGCATAAACATTTCTCGCGCAAAACCCAGCCCAAAGCCCCAGAGCAGCAGATATTCGCGTGGGTTGCCATGCTCGGGGTACTTGTAGCGCGCCACGGCAAACAAGGCTCCAAAAATGAAGGCGGCAAAAACAAAATGCACAATGCCCTGGCTGATGCCACCACGCGAGCCCGTCAGTTGCGAGAGCAGGTCAAGTAATATTTTTAGGCTGTCCATGGCAGGGAGGAACGGCTAGTTCAGTCTTCTTGAAGATTGCAAAATTATTGTTTTCAACATTAATTTTGCAATAAAACTTGTTACCATTTTACACATGCAGAGGGTGCTTTAGGTGAAATACCGCACCTAGGGAAGACCTCCTAGTGCAACCGCAGCCAGCCGCTATCATGGGTATATCCATCTTTACCGCGCCCAGGAGCCCTCATGCCATTTTTCAAGACTAATCGTCGTCTAGCCCTTATAAATATAGCGCAAGCAGCTACGTTTTCAATAGCGTTAAGTGCGTTACCCGCAGCCATGGCACAAAGCGCCTGGCCCAGCAAACCGGTCAAAATTGTGGTGCCTTTTGCACCGGGGGGCACTACCGACATTTTGGCCCGTGCTATCGCGCCTGAGCTGTCCAAGGCGTTTGGCCAAAGTTTCATTGTGGAAAACCGCGCTGGTGCCGGGGGCAACGTAGGGGCCGACGCGGTGGCGAAGTCGCCAGCCGACGGCTATACCGTACTGATGGGCACGGTGGGCACCCACGGCATTAACAAAGCCTTATACCCTAGCCTGCCCTTTGACCCGGTCAAAGACTTTACCCCCATCACCCTGGTAGCCGGGGTGCCCAACGTGATGGTGATGAACGCCGACAAGGCGCAAAAGCTGGGCATCAACACGGTGGCTGATTTCATCAAATACGCCAAGGCCAACCCCGGCAAACTCAATATGGCCTCCAGCGGTAATGGCACGTCCATCCACCTGTCGGGCGAGCTGTTTAAAAGCATGAGCGGTACCTTCATGGTGCACTTTCCCTACCGTGGCTCGGGTCCGGCCCTGCTGGACATGCTGGGCGGCAGCATGGATGTGATGTATGACAACCTGCCCAGCTCTATCCCGCACATCAAAACCGGCAAGCTCAAGGCGCTGGCCGTGACCAGCAGCCAGCGCTCTGCCGCACTGCCCGATCTGCCCACCATGGAGCAGGCAGGGGGTGCCAGCCTCAAGGGCTACGATGCCAGCTCATGGTTTGGCCTGCTGGCCCCGGCGGGCACACCGCCCGAGGTGGTCAGCCGCATCCAGCAAGAAGTAGCCAAGTCTTTTGCCAAGCCCGAGATCAAAGAAAAACTGCTGGCCCAAGGCGCAATCCCTGGTGGCAACACTCCGGCTGAGTTTGCCAAGATGATTGATTTTGAGATTAAAAAATGGGCGCTGGTGGTAAAGAATTCGGGCGCCAAGGTAGACTGATTGCCAGCGCTGTTTGCGCTTATCTTTTTGTGCTTTGTTTTTGCACTTTTCTGTTTACGATTCGCTATATTTTTAATAGCTGCTTACGCAATATTTTATTGAGCTAGAACCCTAAAATACCTTCAAACGCCCCAGGTGATTGGGGCGTTTTCTTTGGCGCAGCGCTGTAGCATCTCGATCATCGGCCAGGCGCGTTTGCGCAGGCTCAGGGCTTCAAACTTGGGTATCGGTTTGCCTTGCTCTTTAGCCTCTTGCACAGCAGCCTGTTGCTGCGCCTCTTCTCGTTCTACCGCTTGCCGGATGGCCGCTTGGGCAGCAGCCATTTGCTCGGGCAAGATGATGCCCGTGGGGTCAGCGTCTTTGCCCATGATCTCCAGCACACGGCGGCCATTGGGCTCCAGCATAATCAGGTCGCCTGCTGCTGCGGATTTGAACTTGTACAACATCGCGCTTACCTTGGGGGTAGATAGCCGCCGCCTAAACCCATAGGCTCGGTGGCAGCAAAACCGTCACCCTTGCCAAACGGCTGGGTTTTGGCAAATGCATCGTCCAGACCACGGCTCTTGGCGAACTCCTCATCGTCTAATAGACCGGCAAACTTGTCTTTGGCAGAGACTGGTTTGCTCTGTCCGCTGGGCTGAGGCATTGGCGGTTGGGTGGCAGCCTCTGGAGTGCGTATTTGTTGTTCTGACTGGTTTTGTGCAGAGGCACGTTTTTTGATTGCATCGGTCGTCCAGGCGTTGTGCTCTGGCATGTCCTCATATGGGCAACCAGCATCGTAGGCGGTGCGCCATAGCACTGCGCGCACAGCACGCGCTATGCGCTTGTTATCGGCCATCAGACGCTTCATCACTGCACGCTCAAATGCGTAACTGTGCACAGCCAAGTAAGCGTCCCAATGCTGGATCACTACTTGTAACTGAAAAAAAGCCCTGTCGGAATCAGCCATGGTGATGACTTCAAACGTCAACCACAGTGGAGGGACACCGTGGGCTTTAGCGGTTTTCATGGCGGCGCTGTGGATTACCTCGCGGGCGGCGCGCAGATCGCTACCTTTTAATCGGATGGGCTTGGGGGCCGCCTCCATGTCTTGAAAGCCCGTGCTGTTGCTGGGCAACGCTACGCCGTTGGACTTGCTAAATAGCTTGGATAGCCAGCTCATAACATGCTTGCCTTGTTGAGTATTGGTTTGGGTTACTACTTAATTTTTACATCATTGTAGTGAAACGCGCGCCATTCTGTCAGAGAGTGGGCTACAAAGTGACTTTATACAGTCACAGGCTAGACCAATTTCGCCGCTAGCAGCATCCATCGGACGGTAAGCAACGTCAAACGATGCAGCCTAAATGATGCAACTGTAACGCTTGCGCCAAGAGACTCCTCTGCCACCCAAGTCTCGCCTAGTCTCCCGAACTCATCTGCGTAGACTAGCCTTGCACCAGCGCGTCAGAGCCTAATAACCTTTAGCGAGTCACGCCAGTCACATCAATAGTGACGCGTCGATCGGGCTGCAGGCACTGGATCTGCACAGCACGCGGGGCGCTGGTAGAGCAGTTGGTCACGGGTTCACT
>JAYVJV010000163.1:0-8070 GCA_043769005.1 Polaromonas sp.
GTGCAATACTTGGTTCATACGCCCCACGTCGATGCTGATGCCGCCTTGCACGGCCAGCAGGTGGCCTTCCAGCGAGCTGCCTACGCCAAAGGGAATCACGGGCACTTTGTATTGCGCCGCCAACTTGACGGCATCGGCCACGTCCTGCGTTTTTTCGGCAAACACCACGGCGGCGGGCGGCGGCACTTCGGTAAACGCGGATTCGTCACGGCCATGCAGGGTGCGCACGGCCAGCGCGGTGGAGCATTGGTCACCAAAACGTTTTTTTAGCGCGTCCAGCAGGGCCTGGGGGGTCTCGCGTTGGGCGATGGCGGGTAGTAAATGGACGGGTAGGGGGGCGTTCATGTTTAAGTCTCCGGCTTGAGTTTGACATTATGCCGCTGTGGGGTGGTTTGTTGTGCTTCGTTGGTTGTGTTGGGTTTGCTGGGCTAGCGGTGATGCTCTGTGCTGGCTACGCGTCGGGCGATGAAGGGTATGCCAATCGCCTGCAACCAAGGTGGCGTGCTACCCGTAGTCGCCGTTCATTTTTTGCCGAAACTGCGGGTAGCGCTCCTACCATCCTTGCTGCCCGATGTGGTCTATGTTGGCCGACCGATTTCTGGTACTCCAGCATGAGGGCGGACGATATAGACCACATCGGGCGTACAACTACATGCGTCCGAACTACGCTGTACCCACACACCAGCTGTACGCACCAGCCAAATCACTACAACGCAACCAATGACACCAACACTGCGACAATACAAACCAACACACAGCACAGGAGCAAAACCATGGGCAACCGCCTTACCCAAATAGCCACCCGCACCGGTGACAACGGCACCACCGGGCTGGGCGACAACACCCGCGTACCCAAAGACAGCCTGCGCGTACACGCCATGGGCGAGGTAGACGAGCTCAATAGCTGCATCGGTGTGCTGCTGTGCGAAGACATGGCCCAGGATGTGCGCGAGCTGCTGGTCGACATCCAGCACCAGCTGTTTAACCTGGGCGGCGAGCTGTCCATCCCCGGTTTTGAGCTGCTCAAGGCAGATGCCCTCCTGCAACTGGACAACGCACTGGAGCAGTACAACGCCGCCCTGCCGCGTCTGCAAGAGTTCATCTTGCCCGCTGGCACGCGCGCTGCGTCACTGGCCCACGTCTGCCGCACCGTCGCCCGCCGGGCCGAACGCGCGGTGGTGGCCCTGGGTCACGCCGAGCCGATCAAAGACAACCCGCGCCAGTACCTGAACCGCTTGAGCGACTTGATGTTTGTACTGGCCCGCGTACTCAACCGCATGCACGGCGGCGACGACGTGTACTGGAAAAGCCAGCGCATGCAGCGCGCTGCCACACCCTAACACCACGTAACTACCGAGCAACGGCTCTACTATCTTCAAATTCGCGAAATTCGTATTCCAGCCATGATTTACCTAACAAATCAGCTCGCAGTCCCTGCACACAGGACGTAAACAGCTATTGAATTATGAGCAATTTGCGATGCCTTTAACGTCCCTCGTGCATGGTTTAGCAGCACTCTCGGTAGCATTCATGAGCGCGTGCCTGGGCGCGGCGGGCCACGCAGCAGCCACGCCGCGCACGCAAGGCCTCACCCCTTCGCTCGTGCAGATTCACCTACCTGTCCAAGGTGCCAATGCAGATGCGCCAGGTCACGGCATCGCCAGCGCGCCGGGCCGCGTGATGTACACCCAGGTGTTCAAACCGCCAGGCCCAGGCCCCTTCCCCATCTTGCTGTACGCCCATGGCCGCCCGGCCTACGCCAGCGAGCGTACCTTGCTCAAGCGCCCCATCCACGCCCGCCATGTGCAGTACTGGCTGGCCAAGGGCTATGCCGTGGTCGCGCCCATCCGCCCCGGCTATGGCATCACCGGCGGGGCCGACCAGGAGAGCTCTGGCGTAGGCTACGCCAAAAATGGCCAGTGCCTGCGCAGCCCCAACCCGGCCAACCTCGCGCAGAGCGCCGCTGCCGCCCAACGCCACGCGCTAGACTGGGCACGCCAGCAGCCCTGGGCACGCAAAGACCGCATCCTGCTGGAGGGCCACTCCGCAGGCGGCCTGGCCACCGTCGCCCTGTGCGCCGCCAACCCACCCGGCGTGGTGGGTTGCATCAACTTCTCTGGCGGCGCTGGTGGTGACCCGGTGCACGCCCCCGGCCGTATGTGCGGCCCAGACAAGATCACCCAGCTCATGCGCGACTACGGCCACACCACCCAGCCGCCCAGCATCTGGCTGTATGCCCCCAACGATTTGTACTGGGGGGCCGAGCCGCCCCGGCAATGGCACGCCGCCTTCAACCTTGCCGCCCAGGCCGCCCACGGCAAGCCCAGCACCCTGGTGCAAACCCCAGCCATCGGCAGCGATGGCCACAGCCTACAGCGGGCAGGCAGCGCGCACTGGGGGCCCGCGCTGTCGGCGTGGCTGAGCAAAAACAAGCTGTGAAATTTTGCGAATTTGCTACATATTCAATAGCTACATAGCCTTTATTTCATTGGCTTAAAAATAACCATCTAACTCCCAGGGGAATAATTTACCGCTTTGAGAAAAGCTGGTTTTAGGTTTTAATTCGTACACGAAGGGGAGTAGCTCCCGCTCGTTGTTGCTTAGGGAGGCGTACAAACGCTTGGCAACAGCGAGTATCGGCAAGTCGTCAATACGAAGTCATAAAAAGATTTCCGGCTTGTTGGGCACAGTCTGCATATTTCATGCTGAGCAAGACCTTCGATTAGTGCTGTAGTGCGTTGTGCTACGGGCTTAATCGAAGCGTTGGCCTCGCGGCCGCTCCACGTTTCCATCAAGCTCGTCGTCCATCGCCTGCGGTTTTGGTCGAAACATAACGAGCTTAGCAACATGGAATTATTCTCTACCGCGTGGTGGTCCGCACTCATGGCCATCATCCTGATTGACCTGGTCTTGGCGGGTGACAACGCCATCGTCATCGCGCTGGCAGCGCGCAATCTACCCTCCCACCTGCAAAAGAAAGCCATCCTCTGGGGCACCGTTGGTGCCATCGCCGTGCGCTCGGCCATGACGCTGGTGGTGGTGTGGCTGCTCAAAATCCCTGGCTTGATGTTGGTGGGCGGTCTGGCCCTGCTATGGGTGGCCTACCAGCTTTTGACCGACCATGGCGACAACGCACACGCCAACCCGGTCGCCAGCACCTTCTGGGGTGCCATGAAAACCATCGTCATCGCCGACGCACTGATGGGCATTGACAACGTGCTGGGTGTGGCCGGTGCAGCGCATGGCGCGTTTGAACTGGTGATTTTGGGGCTGCTCATCAGCGTGCCCATCGTCGTAATGGGTTCGTCGATTGTCCTCAAGCTGGTCGAGCGTTTCCCCGTCATCATCAAGCTCGGAGCCGCCGTACTGGCACTCACTGCGGCCAAGATGGTGGTGAGCGAGCCGCTGCTGGACGCTGTGTTTGACCCCCCCGAGCTCATCAACACGCTGGCCCGCTGGAGCACCTATGCACTGGCCGTGGCAGGCGTACTGGGCGCAGGCTGGTGGGCTACACGGCCCCATCGCCCCAGCGCCAGAGCGCCGTTTGATTCCCTCCCTAGTCCAACGCTAACTTAAAAGGAGCTCACCATGGACACTTTGATTGTTTACCTCGACGATGCCGCCTACGCCCAGCATCAGCTACAACCGCTATTGGCCACTGGCGTACCCACGCAATGGGTACTGGTAGCCTGCGCACCACGCATGAGCCACCACATCAGCAAGTGGCTCAGCCGCACCGCGCGGGACAACTGGTGCCAAAAATGGTCCGACAAACTGTTCAGCCAGGTCACCCCCGCGCTGCACCAGCGCGGCGACCAGGTCAGCTGCCAGCTGGCCCGCAGCCCCCTGCCCGAACTGACTGAGAAACTGCAGCGCAGCTGGGGCAGCGCCCGCGTGGTCGATGCACGCAGACCCAAGTTTGGCCAGGAGATGCCGCCGGTCATGCAAGGTCAACCGTGTGTGCAAGAAGGCTGGCAAATGCCCAGCGCCGTCGTCGGCATGGGCGCGGTACTGGCGCTGGCCGCGGACTAAAGGTCAGAGCGTCAGCGCAGTAGCCAAGGCGTGTGCCTTGGCTACATTTGCTATATATTTAATAGCTGCTTACGCACTGTTTGATTGGTCTGGTGGCTAATTTAACCCTTGCTTTCCGCCTCGGATCCCCGCTTGGGAAAGTAAAACCGCAGCGCATGTTGCCACGCCCGCCCAGGTCACCCGCTCGGTGCAAATCTGTTGCCGCCAAGTGCGCGTAATACGCCCGATGCGACCGCGCAAAGCCACTTAGCGGCGACCACATCCCGTCGGTCGGCCCGCCTGCGCCAGAGCCCCAACTTCTGCACACTGGGCAGCAGCGGCTCTTTCTGCGCTGGGTGGTCATGTATCTAGCGGTCGATTTATCTTCTCAATAGCTTCCAAATCGGCCATATCCTTATGACGACCTGTTGCGCGCTTATTCGTCTTAAAGTCTTCTAACGCAATAAAACTCAAGTCAAAACCATCCAGCTTGATCACCAAGCGCCGCTGATAGCATTGTGCAAAGTCCACGCCGTCAATGCTCGTCAGCAGGTCTATGCGCCGTGGCGGGTAACCCAACTGAATCACACTGTTGGGCTTGGTCAAGTCTTGTTTGCCAATGTCCATCCCATCAAAGCCAAACTGCGACAGCGCCGCTAGCACTCTGTCTGCATTGGCTGGCGCAGTGCCCACCCAAAAATCTAAATCACCCGTGTAGCGCGGGTGACCATAGGCGGCCAAGGCATAGCCACCCACCACCAAATACTCAACCTGATTTAAGTTGAGTAACTCGGCAAACTCTTTGAAGTCGTGTGTCAGCATAAGCTTGGCCTTGAGTGTCTTGGCTATGGTACTGTTGGCGCAGCTCCTCCACTGCATCAATGCGCGCCTGCACCGGCTGCGCCAGCCAATAAGCCAGGTCAGCCGCTTGCTGGCCAGCGGCATCGTGCAGTTGAGAACGGGTGACAGTGCGTTGCATAGATTAATAGTAACAGACAAATATCACAGTGCTTGTGCTATATATTTAATAGCTGCTTACGATATATTTTATTGGCCTACAGCCATATTTGGCACACAAACAGGCACTAGCGCCCGGTATCTATCCACACATCCATCTTTGCAAACCCTAAGGGCACGCGTTTACCTACAGGCGATGTACCTAAGCCCAGTAACGGGTCGTCCAGCGCATACCTCTTGCTGCCACGCACGCGGTCTGTCAGCAACGTGGCAGCCGCCTCGGCCTGCACCGGGTCATCGCGCACCACGGCGCGCACCAGCACACGGGTGTCGGCGGTGACCTTCACGGCTTGCCCGCCCAGGCCTGCGCGGTAGCCTCGCTCATCTCCAATGCTAGCCACCTTGGTCGTACGCCCCGCCAGCAGCCCCACAAAGCCGTCAATCGCCCCCTGCGGCCGCGCCGCCTTCAGCACGCCCCGGCCACCCGGCAGCAAGTCCAGCTCTATCTTGCCGCCCGGCTTAATGCCAAGGTGCTGCAGCACGTCTTTTCTAAACGTCACCTGCCCCCGCAAAGTTACCGTCAATGTAGCCATGGCATCGTCCTATCGGTTTGCAATATTTAAACTGTAAGGTGAATTTGCATTATTCGCACTTTGACCTTGGAGCCGAACTTTCTAAATCGACAACAAAAATGCCCGTGCGCGTTCCACACATTCGTCATACCCTGGCACCACCACACGCGGGTTGGGCAGCCTGCTAATTGCATTAAAAGTCTTTTGTAGCGCCGCACGCCGCTCCACAATCTGCTCCAAGAATGCTTCCCGGTGCCGCACCATCCATTGCGCCTCACGCGCCATGCCTATAGGATCGGTCTGCAACACCAACACCAGGTCAAATAAGTCGCGCGCTGTGGCCTGGTTGCCACGGTGCCACATCTTTTTGGCCACAATCTCCACGTCGGTCTCTACCTGCACCACCTCGCCCATGATGGTCTCCAGAGTCCAAGGCTGCTGTGTCAGGTTATGCGCCAGGGTACTCTGCATCAAAGACCATACCACTCCTTACGCGGCGACTGCTGCGCGCGCGCCCACGCGCCTATGTGCTTCCATATCTTGGCCGCTGGCACGCCGCCCTGCGCGGCCGCAGCTTGCACCGCTCCAACCACCACCTGTAGCGGTACCTCGTCTACCAGCGTAATCAGGTGCGCCATAAACGCGTCGGGCACATCCCCGCTGGCCAATGCAGCCGCCAGCACACTAGGCGGCAGCGCCTCGCCATAGCTCACGCTGCACATCTGCGCCGCCTGTGCCAGCGCCCTGTCGCTCGGCGCACGCGCAGGCTCCCACTGTAGGCGCAGGCCCAGCACGTCTAGCAGCCGCCCCAGCCGCCCCATGCTCAGGTCTGCCAGGCTGCCACGCTCCAGGCCATTCACAGTGGCCCGCGACAGCCCCGCCAGCCGCGCCAGCGCCGTCTGCGTCAAACCCAGCGCCTGCCTGCGCTTTTGCACCGAGGGGCCAATCCATAAAAGGTCATTCATGTGCTCAAGTGTAGGTGAACCAGAATGAAGTGTCAAATATATTAGACAATATAGGCTTTAATTTACTACTGTTTCCATAGCTGCTTACGCTATATTTCATTGGGCTAGAGTCTTAAAACAAGGGTAAATAGTAGGAGAAAACAGGCTCGAAATATTCCCCTCCAGCGCAGTCAACGCATGCCACGCGTGGCACCCGCAGCGATGGCGGCATCCATCTCGGCAATGCTGACCAGCTTATTCACCCGTCCCGCAAACCGCCCGCGCAGCGCAGCTACATCCGCGCGCAGTGCGACGACGCGGAAGCTGTCGCCCTCGCGGAGAAAATCAATCTTCTGCCCAGCAGTCAGCCCCAGCGCCCTGCGCACGGCAAGCGGTAGGGTGATCTGGCCTTTGCTGCTTAGTGTGGCTGTGGGCATATACGCTCCGTAGATCAGAATTAACTATTGTTTTCATAGCTGCTTACGCTATATTTTATTGGCCTAACGGCCTATTTGGCACTAAAACTGCGGCCCGCCGCACGATTATGACCACGCCGCGCCTACCTGTCACCCCAGGCAAAGCCCTGGGTCACAAGCCCGCAACTTCCCCCAACAATGGCACACCCGTAACGCAACCCCAACCAAGGAACCGCCATGCCCACGCCTAACCCCACCCCACAGTACGGCACCGACCCCAACGAACCCGGCCTGTACCTCGGCCTCTTCCATGGCCGCAAGGACCCAGACGACCAAATGGACGGTTGGGGCTTCAACGGCCCACTCATCGGCCCCTTAAGCTTTGTGCACACCACCTACACCAACGTCATCAAGCTGGGCTTTATCAGCGCAGTTGACGAGAAAAGGTACTTTCCCACACAAGACTTGCCCATGCTCACGATCAACGGCGACATGGTGCATTACCAAGACTGCTATTACGGCGACTGGACGGTGTTCTACGCCACAGGCTGCGACATCCGCGCGCCAGAAGACACCTTCAGGCGATCACCCCGCTCCGTGCGCAGCCTGTACGCGCACCGCCGCGAATAGCCTGCCCAGCTTTCAGGGCATACTGTGAAAAACAGGACAACAGCCATGCCAGCCACCCCCACAGCGCCCAGCCCCGCATCCCCCAACTGGACGCGCCAGCAAACCCTAGCCGCGCTGCACATCTACTTTCAGCTTCCCTTTGGCCAACTCCATCGCGGGCAGCCCAAAATTAAACAAATAGCCCAGTGGATAGGCCGCACCCCCAGCTCGGTAGCGCTCAAGCTGGTCAACCTCGCCAGCCTAGACCCGCAAATCGTCGCCACTGGCCGCGCAGGCATGCGCAACGCATCCAAACTTGACGAGGCCATCTGGCAAGAGCTGCAAAACAACTGGGACGCGGTAGCGCTAGAAGCCGCAGCAGAATACGAAACCCTAGCCACCCGCCACGGCCTGCCCGCCAACGTAGACGTGATGGACGAGCTGCCCGAAATACCCGAAATAGCCGAAGGCAAAACCCGCCTAGCCACCGTAGAAGTGCGCGTCAACCAAGCCCGCTTTCGCAAAGCCATCTTGGCCAGCTACAACGCCACCTGCTGCATC
>JAYVJV010000164.1:0-6145 GCA_043769005.1 Polaromonas sp.
GGGCGCTGTACTGGGCGGTACGCAGCCTGCCACTGGCGGCGCTGCGCCGCGCCATGCATGATCTGGAGCAGGAATCTTTGTTGGCGCAACAAGCTACGCAGGCTAAATCGGCTTTTCTGGCAGGCATGAGCCATGAACTGCGCACACCCATGAATGGAGTGATTGGCATGACCGGCCTGTTGCTGGATACGCCCCTCAATCGTGAGCAACGTGAGTATGTGGAAACTATCCGCCTGAGTGGCAACAGCTTGCTCAGCGTCATCAACGAGGTCTTGGATTTTTCCAAGATCGAGGCGGGCATGATGGCACTGGAAAACCATCCCTTTGACTTAGCGCGTTGCATTGAAGAGGTGTTTAGCATGGTTGCGCCCACTGCGCAGCAAAAAAATCTGGATTTACTCTATTTGGTGGAAAACGACGTTCCCGCCTGGATCGATGGTGATGTCGCCCGGCTGCGCCAGGTGCTGGTGAACCTGGTGGGCAATGGCGTGAAATTCACCGAGCGCGGCGAAATCTATGTGCAGGTGGCCAAGGGGCACAGCGATGCCGGGCACCTGGAGCTGATGTTTTCGGTGCGCGATACCGGCATTGGCATGGCGCACGACCAGCTGGCGCAATTGTTTCAGCCCTTTCACCAGATCGATGCCAGCACCGCCCGCAAGTACGGTGGCTCGGGGCTGGGTTTGGCCATCACCTCCCGACTGGTTGGTTTGATGGGCGGCGAGGTGCGCGTGCAAAGCGAACCGGGGCGGGGCTCTACCTTTAGCTTTACGCTGCGTACACACGCATCGCCTGCGATGGCGGTGCGCTACTCGCAGTCCGACCAATTCAAGATACAGGGCAAAAACCTGCTGCTGGTGGACGACAACGAGACGGCGTTGAACATTCTCAGCACCGTTGTGCGCCGTTGGGGCATGGGCTGCCAGATGGCAGCCACGCCCGAAGCCGCCTTAGAACTCTTGCGCTCGGGTGCCCAATTTGACGCCGCCATTTTTGACTTTCACATGCCTGGCATGGACGGCGTGCAGCTGGCCCATGAAGCGCGGCGAATTGACGGCTGCGCGGCGCTGCCCCTGGTGTTGTTTTCATCGTCCGATCCCGTGCAGGATGCCAACGCCGCCGCTGCGCTTTTTGCCGTGCGCATCAGCAAGCCACTGCGCCAGTCCCAGCTGTTTGAAGCCCTGGTCGAGGTGCTGGCAGGGCGTAAAAATACCCTGGAGAAAACGCTTGAAAAACCCGTAGCAGATGCTGAGGGTACGCGCCGTGCCCAAGCCCGCGTGCTGATTGCCGAGGACAACCAGGTCAACTTGCGCTTGATGACCTTGATGCTCAACAAGCTGGGCTACCGCGCCGATGTGGCAGCCAATGGGCTGGAGGCCGTGCAAGCGGTGCAAAGGCAGCCCTACGACATCATTTTGATGGATGTGCAGATGCCTGAAATGGATGGTATCGAAGCCACACGCAGGATCCGTGCGGACAAAAATGGGCCCCAGCCACACATCGTCGCGGTGACCGCCAATGTGCTGGATGGCGACCGCAAGCAGTACCTGCAGGTGGGCATGAACGCTTTTCTGGCCAAACCCTTTATGTTGGCTGAACTGGATGCGGCGCTGACCCAGGCGATGGGAAGTGCGGTGGCATCCGGCAGTGAGCCTTCCAGACCAAGCGCGCCAGTCCCTGGCCACGCCGCCCATTTATTGGATGCGCCGCAGGTGGCGCAAGTCATCGAGCTGATCAGCGAAGAAGCTGCATTTGTGGGCATGGTGCGCGATATACATAGCGACATCATCAAGTTTGAAGCCTTGCTCAAAGACCATCCCGAGCCCGCTGCATTGGCCTTCTCGGCGCACAATATCAAAGGTGCAAGCAGCTATATCGGCGCAAAGGCATTGGCGGATTTGTTTGCCCAGTTAGAGCAGCATGCCCGTGCGGGCGATGTGCCGAAAATGCGGCGCGTGTTCCAAGACAATGCTGCGCTGGTGCCCCAAACGATCCAGGCGTTGAACGAGACGGCGCAGCTGGCTGGATAGTACGGTAGTACGGCCAGCCTCAGTCCCGCGTGGCCCGCTGCTGCACCCTGTCTATATAGGCCTGCCCATCCGGCGGGCGGCCTGCACGCTGGGCTTCCCACAGCATGGTGCCCAATTCTTCCATCACCTCATGGTGGGCCTGGTGCAAATCCCCCCGGCGGGCAGTGAGTAACTCGACGGCTTGGCGGATGCCGCGCGGCTGGTCGATGCTGCACTGCTCGGTGATGGACAGGTGCATGGATAGGTGCAAAAACGGGTTGCTCTTGCCGTCTTCACCCGCATACACCCGCGCCAGCGCGGCATCTGCATCGCGCAGATCGGCGTGGTATTCAGGGTGCTCGGTGATCCACTGGCTCGCTATGGTTTCAATAGCTTCTTGCGCAATATCTGTTTGGGCTTTGGCATAAGCCGAGCAGAAAAACCGGCGAACATCGTCTTGGCTGGGGGTAAACATGGCATTGATTATCCAATGTGACAGCCCCGCACCGAGCCAACAGGGATAATTGAAGTCTTAAAATTCATCTTTCAGCCCTTGTATTGACCCCGCGCCCGCCCATGACAGCAGCGCATTGACCAACCCACCACCATGACCACCCAAGCCTTTATTTGTGACGCGATCCGTACTCCCTTTGGCCGCTACGGCGGCGCGCTCAGCAGCGTGCGCACCGACGACCTGGGCGCCATTCCCCTGCGCGCCCTGATGCAGCGCAACCCCCAGGTGGATTGGCATGCGGTAACCGATGTGCTGTATGGCTGCGTCAACCAGGCCGGGGAAGACAACCGCAATGTGGCCCATATGGCCAGCCTGCTCGCTGGCCTGCCGCACGAACTGCCCGGTGCCACCATCAACCGCTTGTGCGGCAGCGGCTTGGATGCATTAGGCACTGCAGCGCGCGCCATACGGGCGCAAGAAGCTACTTTAATGATAGCTGGTGGGGTGGAAAGCATGAGCCGCGCGCCCTTTGTCATTGGCAAATCCGACAGCGCCTTCAGCCGTGCGCCGCAGATGTACGACACCACCATTGGCTGGCGCTTCGTCAACAAGTTGATGAAGGAAAAGTACGGCGTAGACAGCATGCCCGAGACCGCCGAAAACGTCGCTACCGACTACAAAATTGAACGCCTGGCGCAGGACAAGATGGCCCTTGCCAGCCAGATGAAAGCCGTAGCTGCGCAAAAAGCGGGCTATTTTGATGCCGAGATTTGCCCCGTGACCATTGCCCAAAAGAAAGGCGATGCCATCGTGGTGAGCAAAGACGAGCATCCGCGCGAGACGACGATGGAGTCGCTGGCCAAGCTCAAAGGCGTGGTCAAGCCCGAGGGCAGCGTCACCGCAGGCAATGCCAGTGGTGTGAACGACGGTGCCTGCGCCATTTTGTTGGCCAGCGAAGCTGAGGCAAAAAAACATGGCCTCACCCCCAAGGCCCGTGTGGTCGGCATGGCCACCGCTGGTGTGCCCCCGCGTGTGATGGGCATTGGCCCCGCGCCCGCCACGCAAAAGGTGCTGGCGCTCACTGGACTCAAAATCGAGCAGATGGACGTGATTGAGCTGAACGAAGCCTTTGCCGCCCAGGGCCTGGCCGTGCTGCGCATGCTGGGCCTGCAAGACGACGACCCGCGCGTCAACCCCAATGGCGGTGCAATAGCGCTGGGCCACCCGCTCGGCGCATCGGGCGCGCGCCTGGCTACTACCGCCGTCAACCAGCTACACCGCAGCAAGGGCCGCTACGCGCTGTGCACCATGTGCATCGGCGTGGGCCAGGGCATTGCGGTGATTTTGGAGCGTGTGTAAGCGCGGCGTTGCACCACATTGAACCGACGCTGCATTAAGCCTCCTCCCTCCATTGAACTTCCCCTTCATCACTGACTGGCATTTCTATGCCAGTGCCATTCCGGCGGTGCTCATCATGGGCATCAGCAAGTCGGGTTTTGGCGCAGGCTTTGGTTCGCTGTCGGTGCCCTTGATGGCCTTGGCAGTCAGTGTGCCGCAGGCAGCGGCTATCTTTATGCCCATCCTCTTGCTGGTCGACTGCCTGGGGCTGGCGGCATTTCGCAAAGACTACGACAAAGCATTGCTGAAGTTTTTGCTGCCCTTTGGCCTGCTCGGTGTGTTGATCGGCACGCTGTTGTTTAAGATGCTGGACGCGCATATCGTGGCCGGTGTGGTGGGCGGTTTTACGCTGCTGTTTTTAGCCCAACGTTTACTTTTCCCGCCCCAGCCTGGCAGCCCCTTGCCGCCGCGCTGGCTGGGTGCCCTATTGACGGTGACGTCGGGCTTTACCAGCTTCATCGCCCACGCGGGCAGCCCACCGCTGAATGCCTATGTGCTGCCCCTCAAGCTCACGCCTGTGGTGTTTGCGGCCACCATGTCGTTCTTTTATTTCGTCATCAATCTGGCCAAGTGGGTTCCCTATGCCTGGCTGGGCCTGCTAGACATGCAAAACTTTGCCACCTCGCTGGTGCTGATGCCCATTGCCCCGCTGGGTGTGTGGATTGGACTGAAAGTCACCCGCAAAATCAACCCCACCCTGTTTTACCGCCTTGTGTATATTGGCATGTTCCTCACAGGGTGCAAGCTGCTCTGGAACGCCTTTCATTAACAGCCCAGTGCATGGGCAGAGGTTTAGTCATGTCCATCGCCACTCAGTTCGCCAGCTTTAAAGTGCAAGCACGCAAAGTATGGGCCTTGTCTTTGCCCTATTTTCAGTCGGATCAAAAATGGAAGGCGCGCTGGCTGTTGGCCGCCGTGATGGCGCTGAACCTGTCGTATGTGTACGTCAGCGTGCAGTTCAACGAGTGGTACCGCGTGTTTTACGACGCGCTGCAAAACAAAGACCAAGCTGTTTTTTGGGCGCAAATTCGCTGGTTTTGCATCATCGCGTTTTTCAATATTGTGATCCAGGTCTACCGCCTGTATCTGCGGCAAAAACTGGAGCTCAATTGGCGCGAATGGATGACCAGCTACTACCTGAAACGCTGGACGCAAAACAAAGCCTTCTACCACCTGGAGTTGGCCCGCTTTACAGGCACGCTAGATGCCGCTGGCGTGACGCCCGACAACCCCGACCAGCGCATTCAGGAAGACGCCAAACTGTTTACCGAATACACCGTCACCTTGACCATGGGTTTTCTGCTAGCGGTGGTCAATATTGCCGCATTCATTGGCATTCTGTGGGGACTCAGTGGTGGGTTTGAATTTACATCTGGTGGGCAAACCTATGTGGTGGCGGGCTTTTTGGTGTGGCTGGCTATTTTGTATGCGGCGGCGGGAAGCATCTTTACCCACTTTATCGGCAGACCGCTGGTGGGGCTGAACTTTGAGCAGCAAAAACGCGAGGCCAACTTCCGCCACGACCTGGTGCGCGTACGTGAATACAGCGAGCCGATTGCGTTGTCTAAAGGCGAAACGGTGGAGCGCCAGGCTTTGCAAACCCGCTTTGCCAGCGTGGTGGAGAACACCTTGCGCATGATGCTGGCGCAAAAACGCCTCACCTGGTTTACCGCAGGTTACGGCCAGGCCGCTGTCATCTTCCCCTATATTGTTGCTGCGCCACGTTACTTTGGTGGGGCTATTCAACTTGGTGGGCTGATGCAAATTGGCAGCGCATTTAGTGAGGTGCAAGGCTCGATGAGCTGGTTGGTAGATAACTACGCAAACCTGGCCAAGTGGAAAGCCACCACCGACCGCCTGACCAGCTTTGAGGTATCTTTGAGCACGGTAGAGGCCCAACAATTACAACAAAATAGTGCTGCAAGTCAATTAAATGGTGCGCAAGCAGCTACTGAAACAATAGCAATTGGCAATCACCTGGAGTTAAATGAGCTCACGCTTTCACTGCCCAATGGCACCAGCTTGGCCAGCCATGTGAGCTTGAGCGCCCATCCAGGCGACAGCGTCATCGTCAGCGGGCCCTCGGGCAGCGGCAAGAGCACGCTGTTTCGCACCATCGCAGGTATTTGGCCGTTTAGCAACCTGGGCGGCAGCGGGCGCATCACGCTGCCCCCAGACTTTGCGCAGCAAGCCATGTTTATCCCCCAGCGCCCCTACTTCCCCAACGCCACGCTACGCGCAGCTTTGGCCTATCCTGACGAGGCATCCACCTACAACGATGATG
>JAYVJV010000165.1:0-2172 GCA_043769005.1 Polaromonas sp.
CTTGTGCTTGACCGCCGGCAGCAGCACGATCACCAGCAGCAATGCGGCAGCCGCCAGCAGGCCCGCGGACAGCCCGCGCGTGACAAACACGCTCCAGTCCCCGCGCGAGAGCAGCAAGGCCCGGCGCAGGTTCTCCTCCATCATCGGCCCCAGGATGAAGCCCAGCAGCAATGGGGCCGGTTCCATGCCCAGCTTGACGAACAGGTAGCCGATGAAGCCAAAGGCGCCGACCATCCAGACGTCGAAGGTGTTGTTGTTGGTGGAATACACACCCACCGCGCAAAACAGCACGATGGCCGGGAACAGGAAGCGGTAGGGCACGGTGAGCAGTTTGATCCACATGCCAATCAGCGGCAGATTCAAGATGACCAGCATCAGGTTACCGATCCACATGGAGGCAATCAATCCCCAAAACAATTGAGGGTTGCTGGTCATCACCTGGGGGCCGGGCTGGATGTTGTGGATGGTCATCGCACCCACCATCAGCGCCATCACTGCGTTGGGCGGGATACCCAACGTAAGCAAGGGAATGAAGGAGGTTTGCGCACCAGCGTTGTTGGCGGCCTCGGGCGCGGCCACGCCACGAATATTGCCCTTGCCAAAGGGTACTTCGCCGGGTTGCAGTTTGGTTTTCTTTTCAATCGTGTAGGCCGCAAATGCCGCCAGCAGCGCGCCGCCACCAGGCAAAATGCCCAGCATGGAACCCAGCGCCGTGCCGCGCAAAATGGCGGGTGTCATGCGTTTGAAGTCTTCTTTGGTGGGGAATAGACCCTTGACTTCGGCGGTGAACACTTCACGCTCATCCTCGTGCCGGGCCAGGTTGGTAATGATCTCGCCGTAGCCAAACACACCCATGGCAATCACAACAAAGCCGATGCCGTCGGTCAGCTCAGGGATGTCAAAGCTAAAGCGTGCCACGCCTGAATTCACATCCGTGCCAACCAGGCCCAGCAGCAAGCCCAGCAAGATCATGGCAATGGCTTTGAGCAGCGAGCCAGAGGCCAGCACCACGGCACCGATCAAGCCCAAGATCATGAGCGAGAAATACTCCGCCGGGCCAAATTTGAAGGCCACCTCGGTCAACGGCCCGGCAAATGCAGCCAGGATCAGGGTGCCCACCGAGCCTGCAAAAAACGAGCCGATGCCCGCTGCCGCCAGCGCCGGGCCCGCTCGCCCTTGGCGCGCCATCTGGTAGCCGTCAATGCAGGTGACCACCGAGGAAGATTCGCCCGGCAGGTTGACCAAAATCGCGGTGGTAGAGCCACCGTACTGCGCACCGTAGTAAATACCGGCCAACATGATCAGCGCCGCAATCGGCGGCAAGGCATAGGTGGCCGGTAGCAGCATGGCGATGGTAGCCACAGGGCCGATGCCGGGCAGCACGCCGATCAAGGTGCCCAAGATGCAGCCCAGAAACGCGTAGAGCAGGTTTTGCGCAGTAAATGCAACGCCAAAACCCAGCGCCAAATTATTCAGTAAATCCATGTTGTTATGCTCCGCTTATGCCAAGAAGGTGGGCCACACCGGGATCTGCAATTTGAGCAGCACAATGAAGGCCAGGTAGCTGCCCAGCGCCAAAATTGTGGCCAGGATCAACACCTCTTTGAGCTTGAACGTATCACCCGCTTTGCTGGCAATGATCGTCAAGGCGTAGATACCCGCAATCAAACCCATGGCCGGCAGCTTGATACTGGGCAAGCCGCCCAGCAAAATACCAAACGCCAAGTTCGCTCCCAAAATGTAGCCCAGAGGTTTCCAGGCCCAAGAGCCGAGTTTTTCACCGTCTCGGGTCGCTACGGTAAGCGACTTGAAAATAATGACACTGCCCAGCACCGCCATGAGGATACCCAGCAAGCGCGGAAAGTAACCCGGCCCCATGCGGGCACCGTCACCCATGCTGTAACTGTAAGCGCCTATAGCGAACGCCAGGCCGACGACCAGAAACATCAACCCTGAGAAAAAATCTTTTTGGCTTTTAATATTCACAAATTGCTCCATATTTGTAATCTTGAAGCTTAATTGTTGCGCTGGATACCCATTTTAAAGCTGTGGATACCACCTACGGGGCACTCAATCTATGGCCTTCGCTATACGGCGAAGTGTAACTTGGCGCTGCGTAGCCTAGGCGATTGGCGGTGTTGCGGTAAGCACCTCGGCCAGGGTTGTCAGGCC
>JAYVJV010000166.1:0-7124 GCA_043769005.1 Polaromonas sp.
TAGGCGATGTAGCTTGCTGTCATCAACCTATAACGCTTGACAAACTCCCTCCGTGGACTAGGTTGCATTAGTTTCTGCCGCCCAGACTCCTAGGGCAGCCTACTCCCCCTTTATGCCGCTGCGCTGAGTACACCGCCGACCAGCTCTTGCGAGCATGACAGGTGTTCTACCGCCGCGTGCCGACTGTGTGGCTGCCCATGTGAAATGTTGGGCGATCTACCGCAAGAACCGCAACCAAATCACTCGCAGCCCTGGCGCTTGGTGTGCACAGCGCAGCGGCATAAAGGAGGAGGCCGCAGGCCGGGGGACAGCCGCGGAGCTGTGCACGCCAAGTGCCAGGGCGAGCACAGCAAAAGTCTCAAGGCCCTAGCTCAAGCACCAAAGCAAATCGCAAGCAAACCCAAAACTTACGACGGCGAAAACATCAACAAGATCAATCCAGCTTCAACCGCTGCTGATCTACCACCTTTTTGTACACCACCAACTCATCCGCCATTTGCTTGGCAAACTGCTCGGGCGTGTTGGCGATGATGAAGGAGCCAGTGTCTTCGATGCGCTTTTTCACGGCTGGGTCTTCCAGCGCCTTGCGCACGGCGGCGTTCACCTTGTCTACCACCTCTTGCGGCAGACCTTTAGGCCCGTAGATGCCGTAGTAGGCCATGCGGTTCACCGGCTCCAGGCCCAGCTCTTTAAAGGTGGGCACATTGGGCATCGCGGCCAGGCGCTGCGGGGCGGCTACGGCCATGGGCAACAGGCGGTTGTCTTTGATAAATGGCAGCGCCGAGGGCACGTTGTCAAAAATCACTGGCACCTGGCCTGCCACGGTGTCGTTCAGCGCGGGGCCAGCGCCACGGTAGGGGATGTGCGTGAGAAACACGCCCGCCAGGCTCTTCCACAGCTCGGTTTGCAGGTGGCCAATGCCGCCCGTGCCCGACGATGCGTAGGCGTATTTGCCGGGGGACTTTTTCAGCTCGGCGACGAAGGCCTTGTAGTCTTTGGCCGGAAAGCTGGGGTTGACGGCAATCACATTGGGTGTCGCCGCAATATTGATGATGGGCGTGAAGTCGGTCGATGCGTTGTAGGGCATCTTGGGGTTGATGGCCGGGTTGGCTGCGGTGGTGGACACTGTGGCCATGCCCAGGCTGTAGCCGTCGGGCGTGGCCTTGGCGGTCTCGTTGGCACCCACCACGCCGCCACCGCCCGCCTTGTTTACCACCACCACGGTTTGGCCCAGGGCTTTACCCAAAGGCTCGGCGATCACGCGGGCGATGATGTCGGTGGTGCCGCCGGGTGCAAAGGGCACTTGCAGCTGGATCACCTTGTTGGGGTAACTTTGGGCATATAAACTGCCACTAGCACAAAAAAATAAAGCGTAAGCAGCTACTGATTTAATAGCAATTCGTTTGCCAATGGGGTTAGAAACGGTCATCAAAATTCTCCGAAAAAAAGGCCTTGGGCGGCAACAAGTAGATGTTACCCGTTAAACCTAACGCGCTGGCTGTGGCCACCCTCATACGCGCAAACCCTGCTTGATTGAGATTTATTGATTTTCAAGAGGCATGGCAAGCAAATTGCCGCATGCGTTCTGCCTCTATGGCAAGGGCTCAATGCGGATGATGCTTGGCTGCAAGCAAAGCAGCTTCCACCCGGCTACGCACCTGTAGTTTCTGCAAAATATTGGTCACATAGTGCTTGATAGTTTTTTCAGACAGAAAAATTTGTACGCCAATTTCGCGGTTAGTCAAGCCAGTACCAATCAGTCGCAATATTTCGCGCTCGCGCTCCGTTAATTCCTGTAACGGATCTATCGCGTGGTGGTTGGTGAGCGTCACCAGCATTTCGGCGGCCAGTGAGGGTGACACATACACATCGCCCCGCGCAGCGGAGTGCACCACACTGGCAAGCTCCTGCGCGGAGATGCCCTTGAGCACATAAGCGCGCGCGCCCGCTTTGAAGGCCGCCAGCAACTTGTCCTGGTCTTCGGACACCGTGAGCATGATGATGGCGCTGGCCGGGCAAGCGGTGGCAATTTTTTCAGCCGTCACCAGCCCGTCCCAGCCCGGCATGCTGATGTCCAGCAACACCACATCGGGCAACAACTCGCGCGCCAGCTTCAGGGCCTCCTCACCCGATGCCGCTTCGCCCACCACGCTCAGTCCAGGCTCTGCCCCAATTGCATGCACCACCCCCTGCCGGAACAACGGGTGGTCGTCCACCACCAGCAAGCTGACGCTGTCACTCATGGTCTATGCCTGCCACCTGTAGCGGCAGGTGGACCAGTATGTCTGTGCCCTGCCCGATGGCAGAACGCACCTGGAACGCGCCACCCAAAATCTCCACCCTCTCGCGCATGCCCTCCAGACCCACATGGCCCACACTGTTGACCGTGCGCACATCAAAGCCCTTGCCATTGTCGTTGACAGTGACGGCCAAGTGGTCATCTGCAACTGCAATACCAACACACTGAGTCGCCCCACCGCTGTGACGAAAACCGTTGGTCAGTGACTCCTGCACCAGCCGATACAGGGTAATTTTTACCGGCAGAGCGATGTCTGCCGTGTCATTGCCGCTGGCCGTGAGCTTGACGCTGGCACCTGTTTTCCGCTCAAAATCGCGTATGGCGCGCGCCGCAATTTCGCTGCTGGACAGGCAGTCAATCTCCGGCAGGTTCAAGCCCAGTGAGATCGAACGCAGCTCAGCCAGTGCAGATTCCAGCGTGCTGTGGATGGCCTGCAAATCCTCCTTTAGCTTGGGTTGCCGGCACTCGCAGGCCGTACCATGGGCTTTGACGTTGGCCAGGCTGTCAATGCGCATCAACGCCAAGGCCAGGTCCTGCCCCGGCCCATCATGCAGGTCGGACGAAATACGTCGCAAAAACCGCTCGTTGAGTGCCGTGGTGCGCACCGCAGCGCGGCGCACCTTTTCATGCAACTGCTTGTTCTGTGCGGCCAGGGCCGACAGTTCATCTACCTTACGATGCAACTGGCCACGCTGCGCATCTATCGTCTGGCTGCCCCGGCGTACCAATCCAAAGATCAACAGGTACATCGCCAACATCAAGGTGGACACCAGCAGCCAACTGCGCAACTGCGCATCGTGAATCACCCCCGACAGCTCATCGGTGACCTGGTATATCTCGGCGGCGGCTATGACGGTACCCAGCTTTTCTGCGTGGATCGGACTGTAGGTTTCTACCAGGCGCGACCACTGCATGCGTTCGGCCTCATTTTCGCTGGCCTGCAGGTCGCTGAATTCTGAATGTACATTGCCCGCCAGAGCGGCGGCCAGCCCCTCGCCAATGGGGTAGGCCCGCCCGATGCTTTCCGCATTGGTGCTGTAGATGACGCGGCCCTGGCGGTCCCATATCTTGAACGCCACAATGCGCTTGCCCAGAGGCGTGTCTGTCAGCAGTGTTCCCAGCGCGGCCCGATGTGCCTCGTCCAGCGTGTCGTTGTGGGCAAGATGCTGTAGATGGGGCGAGACAAAGCTTTCCACATAGTGGCTGGTCAGCGCGCCCATACGGTGCACTACGCCATGTTCAATCATTCTGCCCACCCACCAGCCCAACACCAGCATCCCGACAAACAAAATTGGAAAACTGGCCACCAGGTATTGGCGCGACAGGCTCAAGCGGGAAAAAGTAGTTTCGATGGCAGGCTCCTTGAAGTCCCGGTTACGAATAGTCGCACGCGTTTGCAAAAAAATATCGTAATAGTATTTTTTGCGACACTTAGTGATACCAATACTGCACGATAGCACTGTATGTCTGACTTGGCTATAGACCAAGGTCTGATTATTCTTCGACGAGTAGTGATCATTAATCGCGCAGTTCGCCCGTAGCACTGCCGTGCGCCCGTGCCTACCATCACACGGTGAGTAGATTTATCGTTATGTTGGCAGTATTGAAAAAGACTGCCAACATGCCGATGCATCCCTTGCGCAATGGAGATTGTTTTTTAATTCTCAGGAGAATTACCATGATCAAGAGAAATTTGTTAACGGTTTTGCTGGGTAGTTTGGCGTGCGCCAGTGCCTTTGCTGCGAGTCCCTTCCCATCGGTGGCTACGCCTGCCGCGAGCGCGCTGGTGCGCGATCTGGTGCAGACCGCCAAGCCTGCGCTGGACGACCAGCAAGCCCGCAGTAAGCCCCGTGTTAAAGGCGGTTCGGGCTGCGATACCCCTCAAGATGTGGCAGAGCACCCAGAGTGCCGTGCATTACCTGAAGTCAAAGACGATCTACTCTCGCGCAGCAAGCCCCGCGTCAAAGGCGGCTCAGGCTGTGACGACCCGGACGACCTGATCGAGCACCCCGAGTGCCGTCCCAATGCAGTAGAAATCAAACTGCCGGTCTAACTACTGCCTGTGCGCGCCAGGCTGGCAGGCTCGCTGTCTGCCAGCCTTGTGATCTCGGTATTCAGAAAGCCGCCAAATCTGTGGTTATGCCATGAGGTAGAAAAACGTCAATATGCCGCCGAAGTCTTTATGATCGAGGCCAATGAATATTGCGCAACTGCTACTGCCGGATTTTTCGCTCATCGTCTGCGGCTACCTGATTTGCCGCTTCACTGCGCTCAACCGCACCGTGTGGGAGCAGGTTGACACTCTGGTGTACTATTTTTTATTCCCGGTGCTGCTGTTTCACTCCATCGTGCGCTCGCCGCTGGATGTGCGCGCGGCGGGCAGCCTGATAGCGGCCGCCTGGGCCATGGTGGTTTGCGGCATTTTGCTGACCTACAGCATCGCCAAGTTGCCCGGCGTGGATGCGCGGGACCACGCCAGCTCGGCGCAGATCGGCTTTCGGTTTAACTCCTTTATCGCCTTGGCTATGGCCGAGCGCCTGGCCGGGCGCGAGGGGCTGCTGCTGATTGCCGTCATCATCGGTGTCTGCGTGCCGCTGTGCAATGTGGGTGCCGTGTGGCCCATGGCCAGAGACTCGGGGCTGCATTTAGGCAAAACACTGCTGCGCAACCCCCTCATCATCGCCACCCTGGGCGGCCTGCTGGCCAACCTGCTGGGTTTTACCATTCCGTCTTGGGGCGAGGTGACCGTTACCCGCATTGGCCAGGCCTCGCTGGCGCTAGGCCTGATGGCCGCTGGCGCAGGCCTGCAACTGGGCAGCGTGTTTGACAGCCCTAGCAAGCGCATCGTGGGCACCAGCATGCTCACCGTGCGCCACCTGCTCATGCCCCTGCTGGCCTGGTGCATGGTGTGGGCCTTTGGCCTGAACCCCGTGCAAGCCACGGTACTGCTGGCCTACAGCGCCCTGCCTACGGCCTCCAGCAGCTACGTGCTGGCCGCGCGCATGGGTTATGACGGCAGCTTTCCCGCCGGGCTGGTGACCCTGTCTACCCTGCTGGGCTTGCTCAGTATTCCGTTTGCGCTGGAAGTTTTGCGTTGAGCTGACTTGGCTGAGGATTGAAGAGTTCCAGCCTAACATCGTGAGCTGCGGCGGTTGAAGAGATTGCGCTGCAAAAAATCTACGAAAACACGCACGAGCTCAGGTAACGCAAGGCTAGCGTATACACCGCGCGCCTTTCTACGATTTTTTCATCGCAACCCCGTTCAACCACCGCTTGGCTGATTTACGGGCGGCTTTGAGGATAAAATAGCCTCAAAGTACTGTAACTAAAGCGTAAGCAGCTCTGAAATATGTAGCAGATACCACGTCCAAAAGCAATGCATCAAATTGCCGACAACGCATTTAACGGGCTAACTGCGCCACCTTCGACATCTATCGAATGACCACCACCCCACAAATCAGTGTTTCCGTTGACGAAGATTACGCTGTTCTTCTCGGAAAGGCTGTGTATGTTTTCGCCTACTACGAGTGGACCGTTGTCTCAATCCTCGGCCTCCTCCGCCCTGGATTTGTGGGTGAATATGCTAGAAATAAATCTCCCATCACGTCTGGAATATTGAGGAAGAAGTTTCAAGAAATTATCAATCATCCCACCACCTCACTCTCGAAGGTAACGAAACCGAATCTTCAAGATCTCTGTGACGAGTTCGGTAAGCAAGTGAAAAAGAGAAATGCACTGCTTCACGCCCACCCAGCAACAGCGCAGGATGGTTCGCAGTTTCTTGTCTATCAGGCTGCAATCACTCGCAAGATCACGGATATGCAATGGCCTCGCACTGAACTCGAAGCAGTCATCCGCGAGTTTGATACAGCCGCATGCAATGCTGCAAAAATTCTTGATCGGCTGCGTGAGCCGAGAGAGGCCAAACCCCTCGCTCAAGGGGAGCACCAACGGCGGGCTCTTAGCTCGAGCGTTAAACACCGACATGACTGAATGAAATACAGCGTAAGAAGCTCTTTAATTTATAGCAATCGATTCGATGTACGGGCTGTTCAAACCGCAAAGAACCATGTGACAGGGTGGGTTCGTCCCGATGAAAATTTTGGAGAAAGGCGCGCGGTGCATGCGCTGGCCTAGCGTCACCTTTATTCGCGCGTGTTTTCGTAAAAATTTTGCAGCGGGATGCCCGCCCTGAGTCCAGCTCAGTCGGAGATAACTCTTAGAACAGCACCACACCCCGAATCGACTCCCCACTCTTCATCAGATCAAAGCCTTTGTTGATGTCCTCCAAAGGCATGGTGTGCGTGATGAGCGGATCGATGCTGATCTTGCCTTCCATGTACCAGTCGACAATTTTGGGCACATCGGTGCGGCCGCGTGCGCCGCCGAAGGCAGAGCCTTCCCACTTGCGGCCAGTCACCAGCTGGAATGGCCGGGTGCTGATCTCTGCGCCCGCCTCGGCAACGCCGATGATGATGCTGCGGCCCCAGCCCTTGTGGGTGCACTCCAGCGCCTGGCGCATGACCTTGGTGTTGCCGATGCATTCAAAGCTGTAGTCGGCACCGCCGTCGGTGAGCTGCACAATCGCATCCACAAGGTTGCCGCCAGCGGCCTCGATGTCTTTGGGGTTCAGGAAATGCGTCATGCCAAACTGGCGCGCCATGGCTTGCCTGGCGGGGTTGATGTCCACGCCGATGATTTTGTCCGCGCCCACCATCTTAGCCCCCTGAATCACGTTCAGGCCAATGCCGCCCAGGCCAAACACCACCACGTTGGCACCGGCCTCGACCTTGGCGGTAAACAGCACGGCACCAATGCCGGTGGT
>JAYVJV010000167.1:0-16389 GCA_043769005.1 Polaromonas sp.
TGGTGCCCAGGAAGGGACTCGAACCCCCACGATGTTACTCGCTAGTACCTGAAACTAGTGCGTCTACCAATTCCGCCACCTGGGCTAACTTCAGAGAACTTAGGATTCTATATTAAAACTATTCCCCAAACTGGCAGCTTGCCAGAAGAAATTGAAGGCACCGCGTTAGGCCATCGCGACGGGCACGGATTCGTGCAACGCGACGACGGCGGTGCAGACTTGTATTTACCCCCCAACGAAATGCGTGCCGTGTTGCACCGTGATCGCGTCAAGGCGCGAGTTGTGCGGCACGACCGCAAGGGCCGCCCCGAAGGCAAGGTGACCGAGATCATTGAGCGTGCAAGCCAGCCCATCATTGGTCGCTTGCTGCAAGAGTCGGGTGTCTGGCTGGTCGCCCCCGAAGACAAACGCTACGGGCAAGACGTTCTCATTCCCAAAAACGCAACGGGCACGGCCAAGGCTGGACAGGTGGTGGTGGTGCAGCTGACCGAGCCGCCCTCGCTCTTTGGCCAGCCTGTGGGCCGTGTTCAAGAGGTGCTGGGCGAAGTAGACGACCCGGGCATGGAGATTGAAATTGCGGTGCGCAAATACAGTGTGCCGCATGAATTTAGCCAGGCCTGCATGAACGAGGCGCGTCTGCTGCCCGACCATGTGCGGCCCGAAGACAAACAAGGTCGGGTTGACTTAACCGACATTCCATTGGTGACGATTGACGGCGAAGATGCGCGCGATTTTGACGACGCGGTGTACTGCGAGCCGGCCAAAATAGGACGCGGCAAGACGGCGCAGGACGGCTGGCGGCTGCTGGTAGCCATTGCTGATGTATCGCACTATGTAAAAACGGGCACGGCGATTGATATCGATGCCTATGACCGCGCCACCAGCGTGTATTTTCCGCGTCGCGTGATTCCCATGTTGCCCGAAAAACTGAGCAATGGGCTGTGCTCTTTGAAGCCTGATGTCGAGCGCATGTGCATGGTGTGCGACATGCTGGTCAACGCCAAAGGTGAGGTGCATGCCTACCAGTTTTATCCAGCGGTGATGTTCAGCCATGCGCGCTTTACCTATACCGAGGTAGCGGCTATTTTGAGCAATACGCGCGGCCCCGAGGCCAGCAGGCGCAAAGACAGAGTGCAAGATCTGCTCAATCTGCACGACGTGTACCGCGCCCTGCTGCAAGAGCGCCAGGTGCGCGGTGCGGTAGATTTTGAAACCACCGAGACGCAAATTGTCTGCGACGACAACGGACGGATTGAAAAAATCATTCCGCGCACACGTAACGATGCGCACAAACTGATTGAAGAGGCCATGCTGGCCGCCAACGTGTGCAGCGCTGACTTTATTATGGGCAGCAAACACGCTGGCTTGTTTCGCGTACACGAGGGCCCGACAGCAGAGAAAAAAGAAACCCTGCGTATGTACCTCAAGACACTGGGTCTGGGCATGACCATCAGCGCCGACCCCAAACCCGGCGAGTTTGCCGCCATCGCCGCCGCCACCAAAGACCGTGTTGACGCGCAGCAAATTCACATGATGCTGCTGCGCTCCATGAGCCAGGCAATTTACACGCCTATGAACAGCGGCCACTTTGGCCTGGCCTTTGAGGCCTATACCCATTTCACCAGCCCGATTCGCCGCTACCCAGACCTGCTGGTGCACCGTGTGATCAAGGCTATTTTGGCCAAAACCAAATACCAATTGCCTGTTCTGCCCACGCCGGGTGAGGCCCACGAGAAGCTGAAAAAACGTCTTGCTGCGCGAGCCGCTGCCAAAACCAAAGACGGCGCGGAGAAGCCTAAAAAACTCAGCTCCGAGTTGCTAGCCTGGGAAGCTGCGGGTCTGCATTGCAGCGCCAACGAACGCCGCGCCGACGAGGCCAGCAAGGATGTCGAAGCCTGGCTCAAGTGCAAATACATGCGCGAGCATCTGGGCGAGGAATACGCAGGCACCGTCAGCTCGTGCACGAGCTTTGGTTTGTTTGTGACTCTGGATGCGATGTACGTTGAGGGCCTGGTGCACGTCACCGAGCTGGGCGGTGATTACTACAAGTTTGACGAAATACGCCAGGAGCTGCGTGGTGAGCGCACCGGCATCCGCTACGCCATTGGCACCCGGGTGCGCGTACAGGTCAGCCGCGTTGACCTGGATGGCCGCAAGATTGATTTCAGGTTGGTGCGCGAAGGCGAGGCCGTGCGCCTGCCCTCTGGCGGTATCGTGCGCATGGACGCGCAGGAAGACTCTTCGGGCAAGCCCACACGCAGACGCGACAAGGGCAGCGAGCGCGATGTCGCACGGGACACCGGACGTGAACACGCTGCAAGTTTGCCACCCAAGTCGGCCAGCAAAAAGGCCGTCAACCGATCCCCAGCGCGTGAGCCTGCTTCGCCTATCCAGGCGCTGCGGGCAGCGGTAAAAAAGGCGGCTGCAAAGGGTAAAGGCAAGCGGCGCAGGTAAGTGCGCCGCAACGCGAGTGGTTTGCACAGGATGGTAGATATCGAATTTCTTCCAGCCGAAGTAGGCGATGCCAGTGCCTTGGCTAGCCTGCGGGTAGCTGCCATGCAGCCCAGTCTGGAGCAAGTGGAGCGCTTTGATCCTGAGCGCGCCCGCGAGCGCTTTTTGGCAGACTATTCGCCCGAGCACACCTGTCACGTCAGCTTGCAAGGCCAGCGGGTAGGCTGCGTGGTGGTCAAGCCCGATAGGCTGGGTTTTTTGCTACAGCATTTGTACATCCACCCCGAGCACCAAAACCGTGGCATTGGCAGCGCGGTGCTGGCCAAAGTGTTTGCCTTGGCCGACGCAGCAGAGCAGGAGCTGCGCCTGGTAGCGCTGCGCGGCAGTGGTGCCAACCGCTTTTACCAGCGCCACGGTTTTGTGCCGATGCAAGAGGTGGATGTAGATGTGTACTACACGCGGCCTCGGCCTGCTGCGCGGCTGCAAAACACAGCCTGACCGTAGCTGCCTCATCCCCCATTCCCACATCCCCACATTGCCTTGAGACACCACCGGAAGTCCGTACTATGCAACACCCATCCCCACGCTCACCTCTCAGACTAGGCATCATCGGGGCGGCCAATATCGCCCGCCAGTTTGTCAGCGCTGTGCAGGCCACCCAGGCCGTCCAGGTTACCGCCATTGCCAGCCGCAGCGATACGTCGGCGCAGGCCTTTGGCGATAGCTACGGCATCGCCAAGCGCTACGCCAGCTACGAGGCGCTGCTGGATGATGCAAGTATTGATGCGGTGTACATTCCGCTACCCAACCATTTGCACGCCCAGTGGGCCATAAAAGCTGCGCAGCGTGGCAAGCATGTGCTGTGCGAAAAACCGCTGTGTCTGGGGCTTGTGCAGGCGCTAGCCATGTTTGCCGCTGCAAAGCAGCACGGCGTGGTACTACTGGAGGCCTACCCCTATTGGTTTCAACCGCAAACCCGTGAAATGCTGCAACTGTTGCACAGTGGCGCGATTGGCCAAGTGCGCAGCATGCAGGCTTCGTTTGGTTTTACCATCAGCAATCCGGTGGGCAACATTCGGCTGAGCGCCGAGAAGGGCGGCGGCGCGCTGCTGGATGCTGGTTCTTACCCCATAAGCTTGGTGCGTCTGGTAATGGGCGAAGCGCCCGTGCGCGTGCAGGCCATGCCCGTGTGGACTCCGGGCAACGCAGACCAGCGGGTAGACATCAGCATGATGGCCACGCTGGAGTTTGCAAACCAGCGTTACGCGCAAATATCGTGTGCCATGAACGTGGCCAACCACCGCCGTGCCACCATCATGGGCACTCAGGGCACGCTAGAGACCGAGTACCTGAACCACACCGGCAGCGCGGTGCCCAGCCAACTGCGCGTGCGCCGTGGCATAGCCAACACCATCCCGTTTGAAGACGTGAACGCCGCGATGGGCAGCGGTTTTAAATTTGCTGCTGAGGCTTTTGCCGATGTGGTGCGCAGACGCGACTTTGCGGCTGTAGATCGGGCCCGGCAGGCCAGCCTGGATATTGCGCAAACGCTGGAAGCGATTGCACACAGTGCGCGTACTGGAAAATCGGTGACGCTATAGATTGTCTACGGCGATTTGCGCTAAAAGTGCGGTCACCCGGGCGTTCTCGCCAATGGCCTGGGCGATTTCAAAGCGTACCTTGGGGTGCTGTTTGCGCAATTGGGCAACCAATTGCGGCAAGTCTTCGCGTGCATGTTTTCCCATGCCCAGAAACATGGGCACGATACGGATGGAAAAACCAGAAGAATGATCTGTAGACGTTTTATTTATTGCGTGAGTAGCTATCAAATACGAAGCGACCTGGGGTAAGTCAGGTTCACACAGTTCTAGGTAGGCGCATTGCACTGGCAGCCCAGGGTGCTGGGCTGCGATGGTGTGGGCGACCGACTCTAACGGAGCGCGCCACAGTGGATCGCGCGAGCCATGGGCAAACAAAATGATGGCATCAGGCAATGGCAATGGCACGGGCATGATCATGGGCAAGAGATATCGCAATGCTGCGTTAATGGCGCAACACCAACCAGCCAAATGCTGCGAGGGAGGCAAGGGAATACAAAAGCCCCGGTATGGCCGCAGAGATCCAGGGTTTCCAGTTATTCAAGTTGCCAGCATAGCCAAACACATTGTTAAGCAAAAAGAAGCTGATGCCGATCATTACGCCCATAAACACGTAGCCACTGATGGAGCTGGAGCGAAAGTGTAGATAGGCAAAGGGCAGGGCCAGCACCACCATCACCAGGCAACTCAAGGGGTAAAACACCTTGCGCCAAAACTCGATCTCAAAACGCTGCGAGCTTTGGCTGTTGGCTTGCAAATGCTGGGTGTACTGGTACAGGTCCACCGTACTCATGCGCTCGGGTTTGAGCAGGGCCACAGAGACCATTTCGGCATTGAGTTCTGTAGGCCAGCGGTAGTCTTTGGCAATGCTGTCGTGTTGTACGTGTGCGCCATGCTTGCCTGGTTGTGCAGCGTCGGCATGGATAAAAAATTCGCTACGCCTCACACCTTGCATTAGCCAGGATGCATCATTGCTAAAGGTGCCGCTGTCTGCATGGATGCTCGAGACCATCTGTCCGCTGGCGTTGAATTCAAAAATTTTGATGTTGCGCATGACACTGCCCTCACTCAAAGAGGCCACATTGACGGCAAGGTTGGAGAACTTTTGTTTTTCTTTCAACCAGGCACCCGTTTGTCCTACAGTGATTTTGCCCGTAAACTGCGCTTTGAGCAGTTGCGCCGTGCGTGTGGTGACAGGGGCCAGATAGTCGCCCACCGCAAAGGTCAGTACAGTGAAAGCGATGCCCAGCGCCAGCAAGGTGCGTAGCGCACGCCATGGCCCCATGCCACTGGTGCGCAAGATAGTGAACTCGGAGCTTTGCGCGAAGCGCGCCATCACAATGATGGATCCAATCAGGACGGCAATCGGCAGCACCTCGTAGAGCCGGTTAGGTGCCCAGAGCAGGGCAAACAGTGCTGCATGGCTGAGGCGGTAAGGGTTGGCTGGATTACCCCGTCCCACGTCGCCCAGTTCTTCAACCAGATCGAAAAACGAAAACAAGGCTAAAAAAGCCAATGTTACGAAGGCGACGGTGACCAGTATTTCGCGGTGAATCAAGCGGCGCAGTGTTTTCATAGAGAGCCCACGCGGTTTGCCGGGGAGTTGCGCGCTGCAAAAAGGTTGCGTGGCGACCAGTTGTTGTTGCGCGCCAGGAGCCACAGGCTGGTAGCTAGCAGCATGCCGCCGTGCAAGCCCAGCATAAAGTTGGTAAAGCCAACTTTGCCCGAACTGACCCAACCAAAACCAATATTGAGCAGGTTGTAATACACCACAAAGGACAGCAGGGCAAATACCAAGCTGTAACCCCGCCCGGCGCGCGGATTGGTGGCCGATACCACCAATGCCAGCAAAGCCAGATTAAATGCCGCCATAACCAAGCCTAAGCGCCAGCTCAGCTCGGCCAGGTGGGCCGGTGTTGGCTCACGCAGGAGCTGGTTGGTACGCAGTGCTTTGGCGGGTACCTTGTCAGCTAAGGAGGCACGGATTTGACCAATCTTGGTGCCATATTCGGTGAATTCACTGATTTTGAGCGCGGTTTGACCGATTTGCTGCTCCAGGCGCTGGCCATTGTTCAGTATCAGATATTGCTCTTCGCCTTGACGTTCCAAGCGCCCGCTGCGCGCCGAGGTCACGGCTTGTTTGTTGTTTTCTGTGGATGAGATAAACACATTGCGTCCGGTTTTCCCGGTATGCAGATCGCCTGTTTGTTCTGCAGGTTTAGCGCTGTCGCTAGCGCCAGTGCTATCGTCGCGTTCAATAAAAAAAACCCGCGATCCTGCTGCATTTTCCTGAAACTGTCCCGCCGACACCCTGTCCAGGTCGCCTCGGGTTTCGTAGCGCTCTTTGAGCCGCTGAGTCTGTTGGTTGCTCCAGGGCCAGACTAAGAGTGCCAGGACACCGATGGCCAGCAAAATCGGCCAGGCAAAGCGAAACACGGGCACGACAAAGCTGGCCAGACCCCGCCCGGCGGTAAACCAGATGGCCATTTCAGAGTCGCGGTACATCCGGCCCAGGGTGCTGGTGATCGAAATAAACAGGCTGAGCGTCAGTATGGTGGGCAGATGGCCCAAAGCCGCGTAGCCCATCAGCATCATCACGTCTTGCGGATCGACCTTGCCGCTAGAGGCCAAGCCCAGGGTGCGGATCAGCATCATGCTCAGCACCACAGTAATCAGCACCACTAGGGTGGCACCAAAGCTGCGGCCAAGTTCTTTGCGAAGGGCGGAATGGAATAACATCAGCGAAATGAAAATGCAAACTTTGCGGAATCAGTGATTGACAGAAAGACCGTATTATGAACTTTGAACTTAAAACCCTTTCCTGGGGACAGGCTGCCAGTGTCCATGCATCCCTATTGATCGTGCTGGTGACCAAGGCCTCTTGCGCCGATGCCAAGGCCAGCGAGGGGGCCATTGCGACGCTGGTGGCCAGTGCGCGTAGCTCGGGCGATTGTGATGGCGGTGCGGCCAAGGTATTGCAGGCCTATACCCTGACTGGCATTCGTGCGCCCAAAGTCATGCTGGTGGGTGTGGGTGAGGGCACTGCCCGGGAGGTGGCCAAATCGGTTGCCGCTGCCACGGCCGCCTACAAACCGGGTAAAGATGAGAAAGCAGCCAAGGTGGTGCTCAGTCTGGCAGGATTGTCTGGCCTAGAGTTGCAAGCGATGCAAGCAGCCGTGTCCGCTGCCATGCTGGCCAGCGCACAGGCCAGCTATGTCTACACCACCACCAAGAGCAAACCCCAGCCACGCCAGATTGCCAACGTCCTCGTCGGTGTGCCGGATGCGCGTAGCCTGCAAGCCAGCTTTGATCAGGCTGCAGCCACCGTGCAAGGCGTGGAATTTGCCAAGGAATGGGCCAACCGCCCAGGGAACCATGCGACGCCTACGATGCTGGGCGAAGCCGCTAAATCCCTAGCCAAAGGGCAGGCAGCGCTGCAATGCGAGGTGCTGGGCCCCAAAGAGGTTGCCAAACTGGGCATGGGCTCGTTTATGTCGGTCGCTCAGGGCTCGAACGAGCCGCTGCGCTTTATTGTGCTGCGCTATAACGGTGCGGCTAAAACAGTTGCGCCTACGGTTTTGGTGGGTAAAGGCATTACCTTTGATACCGGGGGAATCTCCATCAAGCCTGCTGCCGAGATGGACGAGATGAAGTTTGATATGGGCGGCGCAGCCAGTGTGCTGGGGGTATTCAAGGCGCTTTGTATCCTCAAACCCAAAATCAACGTCGTCGGCCTGATCCCCAGTTGCGAAAACATGCCAGACGGCAAGGCCGTCAAACCGGGCGATGTGGTCACCAGCATGAGCGGCCAAACTATCGAGAATCTTAATACCGATGCAGAAGGGCGCTTGATTCTGTGCGATGCACTGACCTATGCCGAGCGCTTTAAACCCCTGGCTGTGGTCGATATTGCCACGCTCACCGGAGCCTGTGTGATAGCGCTGGGGCATATTCGTAGCGGTATGTTTGCAAGCGATGATGCTTTGGCCCATGCTTTGCACCAGTCGGGCGAGAAGACGCTAGATACCTGCTGGCGCATGCCCCTGGACGACGAATACGCTGAAAGTCTAAAAAGCAATTTTGCCGATGTGGCCAATGTGGGCGGGCGGGCGGGGGGGGCGGTGACTGCTGCCAAATTTTTGCAGCGTTTTGCCAGTAAATACCCTTGGGCCCATCTGGATATTGCCGGGACCGCCTGGAAAAGTGGGGCGGCCAAAGGGGCTACTGGCAGACCGGTTCCTTTGCTACTCGATTTTGTACTCAATTACGCTAAAACAACCACCAATATTGCGCAATCAGCTACTAAAAAAATAGCTAAAAAGAAATGAAATACTGCGTAGTCAATGCCTGAGCTGTGCGTATACCAGTAACTATTTGAAACGCTTAAGTGCGCCCGACCATGCAACCGACTGACATCGCCTTTCATTTCAACGCGCCAAACAAGCTGACCTACACCTGCAAGCTGCTGCGCAAGGCGACCCTGTCGGGAGCCCGCGTGGCAGTGGTGGCTACGCCAGAGTTGCTGGCGCGGCTGGACATGGAGCTATGGGCTTTTAGCCCACAGGATTTTATTGCCCATGCAAGCATGCCTTGCTCTGCTCAAGTACGGGCGCATACGCCAGTGCTCTTGTGTGCGGATGCAAGCGCGCTCACAGGGTATGGCGTGCTGGTGAATCTGGCAGAGCAAGTCCCCCAGGGCTTGGAAGGTTTTGCGCGACTGATCGAGATTGTCACCCATGACGAAGCTGATCGTCTGGCCGCGCGCGCCCGCTGGAAGCATTACGAGGCAGCAGGCTATACCATCGTGCGCCACGATATCACCCACGCGGGGTAATGGTTTTTTTGCTACAACCTAGCGTGTACCCTATAAACTTGGGGATTAAAATAAAGTATGCTCGCAAGGCATCTTGCAATTCAACTCAAATAACCTTACTAGGAGAAGTTCCCCCATGACTTACAGTCTCAAGCTCAGTTTGATGGCCTTATCGGTTGTAGCCCTTGTCGCTTGCAGCAAAAAAGAAGAGGCGCCAGCAGCGGCCAAACCGGCGGCACCTGCTGCTCCTGCAGCCGCCGCACCTGCTGACATGGCCATTGTCAAAATCGCCCACGTAGGCCCGACCAGCGGCGGCATTGCCCACCTGGGTAAGGACAACGAACTGGGTGCCAAGATGGCCATTGAAGACCTCAACGCCAAAGGCTTGTCCATTGGTGGCAAAAAAGTCAAGTTTGAGCTGATGGCCGAAGACGACGCAGGCGATCCAAAGCAAGGCACCGCCGTAGCGCAAAAAATTGTGGACAGCAAGGTCAACGGTATCATCGGCCACCTGAACTCTGGCACCTCCATCCCAGCTTCCAAGATTTACAGCGACGCTGGCATTCCACAAATCTCCCCCTCGGCCACCAACCCCAAGTTCACCCGCCAAGGCTACAAAACCACCTTCCGCGTGGTGGCTGACGACGTGCATCTGGGTGGTACCCTGGGCAAGTACGCAGTGCAAACCGTCAAGGGCAAGTCGATTGCCGTGATTGACGACCGCACCGCTTACGGCCAAGGCGTGGCTGAAGAGTTCAAGAAAGCGGTAGAAGCTGCGGGCGGCAAGACCATTGCCCACGAATTCACCACCGACAAAGCCACCGACTTCATGGCTATTTTGACCTCGGTCAAAGCCAAAAAGCCTGACGTGATTTTCTTCGGCGGTATGGATGCAGTGGCAGGCCCCATGCTCAAGCAGATCAAGCAGCTGGGCATGACCGTGAAGTTCATGGGCGGCGACGGCATCTGCTCCAGCGAGCTGGTCAAACTGGCTGGCGATGGTATGGCCGATGACCAGGTGGTGTGCGCTGAAGCCGGTGGTGTTGAGGGCGAGCAAAAAGCTGGCATGGATGACTTCCGCGCCAAGTTCAAAGCCAAGAACAATCTGGAAGTGCAGGTCTACGCTCCTTACGTGTACGACGCGCTCAACGTGATGGCTGCTGCCATGGTCAAGGCGGATTCAGCCGATCCAGCCAAGTACCTGCCTGTGCTGGCCAAAACCGAAGGTTACAAGGGCGTGACTGGCACCATCTCCTTTGACGAAAAAGGCGACGTGAAAAACGGTGCTTTGACACTGTTCACCTACAAAGCAGGCAAGCGCGAGCAAATTGCTGTTGTACGTTAATGCAGTGGGAAGATGGCCTGAGCGCCATCTTTTAACCGCCACATAAAAAAAGGGAGCCTCGGCTCCCTTTTTTTATGTGGCGGTTTTTATCGGTACAAGTTTTTCAGGTGCAGATTTACTTGGCGCTGAAGGGCTCACCCGTCAGTTTGGCTCCGGCCTTGATACCTTTTTTGGCGAACCAGCCCTGGTTCATTTCCAGTACGTAGCGCACGGGTTTGGCAGAGCAGTGGGAGTCGGTGGTTTGAGGCTGCATGTCTACCAAGTTGACCACGGTGCCATCGTCGGCCACAAAGGCGGCAGTCAGTGGGAGCAGGGTGTTCATCATCCAGAAGCATTGCTTGGACGGCTGCTCAAACACAAACAACATGCCTTCGTGTTGGGGCATGTTTTTGCGCCACATCAGACCGATTTGCCGCTGCGTGGGCGTTTGCGCTACCTGGGCTTCGATTTGGTGCAAACCCGCGCCCAGTTTGATACGGGACAGGTCGGTTTGCGGATCGTCCTGGGCCACCGTGGTTGCGCAAAACCCGCTGAGCGCGGCGCAGACCATCGCATGGGTGATGCGGAGCGGAAATAGAGAGGTCATGGGTTTTAAGTGTACTGTGAAGTTGAGACAAGCGAAATACGGGCGAAATACGGGCGAAACACAACGCAAGACACGAAAAAGAGTTAAAAAAAAGCCCGCACAGGGCGGACTTTCTTGGGCTTGAGAGCAAGCGATAATTACTTGCCTGCTGGCTTGTCAGACATTGCGGCTTTTTTGGCTTTTTTGGCAGCCTTGCGAGCAGCTTTCTTTTCTGCTTTGGCAGCAGCTTTGTCTTCAGCCTTGGCCATTGGCTTGGCATCGGCAGCTTTAGCGGCAGGAGCAGCAGCGGCTGCAGCAACAGGAGCGGCAGCTTTAACAGCAGCAGGAGCGGCTGCGGCAGCAGCGGCAGGTGCAGCGGCTACAGCTTTAGCAGCAGCGGCTGGAGCAGCAGGAGCAGCAGCTTGCGCAAAAGCGCCAGCAGCGAAGAGACCAGCAACCAGAGCGGCGAGAAGTTTGTTCATGTCAATTTCCTTGAGTGTAAAAGCCAGTCCCAAAATCGGGCGGTATGTCGACAACGGGATGGTATTTCAATTGGTTGACACATAAGTGTGAAATAATTTTGCAGTTAGAATTTGGCGTTGCGCTCCTGTTACCCGCCTAAACTGGTTAAGACAGTAAAAGTAGTGTCGCCCCCTCTGCATTTCCACCCCCGGAGACCTTGACCACCATGTACCAACACATCAAAGTGCCTGCTGCGGGCAGCAAAATCACCCTGAATAAAGACTTTTCGCTCAATGTGCCCGACGAGCCGATCATTCCGTACATCGAGGGTGATGGTACTGGTTTGGACATTACTCCGGTGATGCTCAAGGTGGTGGATGCCGCCGTGGCTAAAGCCTATGGCGGCAAGAAAAAGATCCACTGGATGGAGGTGTATGCCGGTGAGAAGTCCACTAAGGTGTACGGCCCCGATGTGTGGCTGCCCGAAGAAACGCTTAAGGCGCTACGCGAGTACGTGGTCTCCATCAAGGGCCCGCTGACCACGCCCGTGGGCGGCGGCATCCGCAGCTTGAATGTGGCGCTGCGCCAGGAACTCGACTTGTACGTCTGCCTGCGCCCGGTGCAGTACTTTCAGGGAGTGCCATCGCCCTTGAAATCGCCCGAGAAGACGAATATGGTGATCTTCCGCGAAAACAGCGAAGATATTTACTGTGGTGTCGAGTTTGAATCGCAAAGCGAGAAGGCTAAAAAACTCATCAAGTTTCTGCAAGATGAGATGGGGGTGAAAAAAATCCGTTTCCCCAATACATCTGCCATTGGCATCAAGCCCGTGTCCAGCGAGGGCACCGAGCGCCTGGTGCGCAAAGCCTTGCAGTACACGATTGATAACGACCGCTCCAGCCTGACCATTGTGCACAAGGGCAATATCATGAAGTTCACCGAGGGTGGCTTTCGTGACTGGGCCTACGCGCTGGCGCAAAAAGAGTTTGGTGCGCAGCTGATTGACGGTGGCCCGTGGTGCAAGTTTAAAAACCCGAAAACAGGCAAAGAAATCATCATCAAAGATGTGATTGCCGACGCTTTCCTGCAGCAAATTTTGCTGCGTCCCGCTGAATACAGCGTGATTGCGACGCTCAATTTAAACGGCGACTATGTGTCCGACGCATTGGCCGCGCAGGTAGGCGGCATAGGCATTGCACCGGGAGCCAATATGTCGGACACCGTGGCCTGTTTTGAGGCCACCCACGGTACAGCGCCCAAGTACGCGGGCAAAGACTACGTCAACCCTGGTTCTGAGATATTGTCAGCCGAGATGATGCTGCGCCACATGGGCTGGACGGCGGCGGCCGATTTGATCATCAGCAGTATGGAGAAATCCATCGCCAGCAAGAAGGTAACCTACGACTTTGCCCGCCTGATGGAAGGCGCAACCCAGGTGTCGTGCTCCGGTTTTGGCCAGGTGATGATTGACCACATGTAAATTGCGCCTTGCTGATTGAAAAAAAGCGGGGCCGTGTGCCCCGTTTTTTTCTGTGCACAAACCCAGCAAGGTGCGCCTTGAATGTGGCATTCCTGGCACCAAATAACCGCTGGGCTGCACACTTTGCGCGCGGCACCTTAAAATGCAAACCATGGCTACGAAATCCCCGCCCCCTCCTGCCCCGCGCAGCCGCCCCCTGGAAGACGATGGCGACACCACCGTGGTGCTGGAGCGTCGTCCCGAAAAAACCAAACCGCCCCAGATGTACCAGGTGGTGCTGCTCAACGACGACTACACGCCCATGGAGTTTGTGGTGGTGGTGATCCAGGAGTTTTTTAACAAAGACCGTGAAACCGCCACCCAGATCATGCTCAAAATCCATCTGGATGGCAAAGGCGTGTGCGGGGTGTACAGTAGGGATGTGGCGGCCACCAAGGTAGACCAGGTTACCGAGGCGGCGCGCAAGTCTGGCCACCCCTTGCAATGCGTCAGCGAGCCCATAGCTTAGATCTACAGCCCTGATACCGTCACTACCGAATTTACCCATCCAGGCACCTCCGAAGGAACCACCATGATCGCCCAAGAACTTGAAGTCAGCCTGCATATGGCCTTCGTCGAGGCGCGCCAGCAGCGCCACGAGTTCATCACCGTGGAGCACCTGCTCTTGGCCCTGTTGGACAACCCCAGCGCCGCAGAGGTGCTGCGCGCCTGCTCGGCCAACATTGATGATCTGCGCAAGTCGCTGGCCAACTTCATCAAAGACAACACCCCGCAGGTGGCGGGCACCGACGAGGTGGACACCCAGCCCACGCTGGGTTTTCAGCGCGTCATCCAGCGCGCCATCATGCATGTGCAAAGCACCGGCAATGGCAAAAAAGAGGTGACGGGTGCCAACGTGCTGGTAGCGATTTTTGGCGAGAAAGACTCGCACGCCGTGTACTACCTGCACCAGCAAGGCGTTACGCGCTTGGACGTGGTGAACTTTATTGCCCACGGCATCAAAAAATCTGACCCCCCCGAGCCCGCCAAGGCAGGCGAGGGCACGGAGTCACAGGAAGACAATGCCAGTAGCGAAAAGAGCGAAAAAGCCTCGCCACTGGAGCAGTACACCGTCAACCTGAACCAAATGGCCAAGGACGGCAAGATTGACCCACTGATTGGCCGTGAATACGAAGTCGAACGGGTGATTCAAATCCTGTGCCGCCGCCGCAAAAACAACCCGCTGCTGGTGGGTGAAGCCGGCGTGGGCAAAACCGCGATTGCCGAGGGCCTGGCCTGGCGCATCACGCAAAAAGACGTGCCCGAAATTTTGGCCGAAGCTACCGTGTATTCGCTGGACATGGGCGCGCTCTTGGCAGGCACCAAGTACCGGGGCGATTTTGAGCAGCGCTTGAAGGGCGTGCTCAAAGTCCTGAAAGACAAACCCAACGGCATTTTGTTCATCGACGAAATCCACACCCTCATAGGCGCAGGTGCGGCCTCAGGCGGCACGCTGGATGCGTCCAACCTGCTGAAACCTGCGCTGTCCAACGGCCAGCTCAAATGCATTGGAGCGACCACTTTCACCGAGTACCGGGGCATTTTTGAGAAAGATGCTGCGCTGTCGCGCCGCTTCCAGAAGGTTGATGTGGTCGAGCCTACCGTAGAGCAGACCGTCGATATCCTCAAAGGCCTCAAGAGCCGTTTTGAAGAACACCACAGCGTCAAGTACGCACTGGGCGCGCTGCAAGCCGCTGCCGAGCTCAGCTCCAAATACATCAACGACCGCCAATTGCCCGACAAGGCGATTGATGTGATCGACGAGGCCGGTGCCGCCCAGCGCATCTTGCCCGTGAACAAGCGCAAGAAAATCATCACCAAGTCCGAGGTGGAAGACATCGTCGCCAAGATCGCCCGCATTCCACCGGCCAGCGTCAGCAATGACGACCGTGGCAAGCTGAAAAACATCGAGCGCGATTTGAAGAACGTGGTGTTCGGCCAAGACCCGGCGCTGGAGGCATTGGCCGCCGCCGTCAAGATGGCGCGCAGCGGCTTGGGCCGTGCCGACAAGCCGATTGGCAGCTTCCTGTTCAGTGGCCCCACGGGCGTGGGCAAGACCGAAGCGGCCAAACAGCTCGCCAACATCATGGGGATTGACCTGATTCGCTTTGACATGAGCGAGTACATGGAGCGCCATGCCGTGAGCCGCCTGATTGGCGCGCCACCCGGCTATGTGGGCTTTGACCAGGGCGGCCTGCTGACCGAGGCGATCAGCAAAAAGCCGCATGCCGTGCTGCTGTTTGACGAGATTGAAAAAGCCCACCCCGACATCTTCAACGTGCTCTTGCAGGTGATGGACCATGGCACGCTGACCGACAACAACGGGCGCAAGGCGGACTTTAGAAACGTCATCATCATCATGACCACCAACGCCGGTGCCGAGACGATGAACAAGGCCACCATTGGCTTTACCAACACGCGCCAGGCGGGTGACGAGATGGCTGACATCAAACGCCTGTTCACGCCCGAGTTCCGCAACCGCTTGGACGCGATGGTCAGCTTCAAGGCGCTGAACGAAGACGTGATCCTGCGCGTGGTGGACAAGTTCTTGCTGCAACTGGAGACGCAGCTCGACCAGAAGAAGGTGGACGCAACCTTTACCGACAAGCTGCGCAAGCACCTGGCCAAGACCGGCTTTGACCCGCTGATGGGCGCACGCCCGATGCAGCGCCTGATTCAGGACACCATCCGCAAGGCCCTGGCAGACGAGTTGCTGTTTGGCAAACTGGTGGACGGCGGCGTGCTGGTGGTCGATGTGGACGACGAAGGCAAAGTGCAACTGGATATTCAGCCTCTGCCCGAGAAAAAAGGCAAGGCTAAAGCGGAACCAGAAGAGACTGCTGCGGGCTAAATCGGTAGCCTCCAATTTTCGAGCCTGCTCAGAGCGATTTGAGCAGGCTTTTTTCTTGGGGCGTGTCTCTGTACGGGTTGAGTTTTCGTGCTTCTCGGGCGATAGAGCGTATGCCAAACGCCCTCATACTGGAGTACCAGAAATCGGTCGTTCGGCATACGCTCTATCGCCTGCACACAGGGTAGTGCGCTGACGGTAACCATCGCGTAGTCTGGCAGGAAACTACGGGTTGCGCGCTACCTTGATCGCTGCACGGTTAGGTGATTATCAGCCGACCGATTTCTGGTACTCCAGTATGAGGGCGAATGATAATCACCTAACCGTGGGTACGAAGTCCTGCAAAGGCGACAAAAGGCTCAGGCTTCTACCTTCACACCTTTCCAAAAGCCGACACGGCCTTGCACTACCTCTGCGCCCGATTTGGGGCTGGGGTAGTACCACACTGCATCCGCGTTGAGCTCGCCGTTGACCAGCAGGCTGTAGTAGCTGGCCGTGCCCTTCCAGGGGCAAACCGTTTTGTGGTTGCTGAAGCTCACGTATTTTTGATCCAGCGAGGCAGCGGGGAAGTAGTGGTTACCCTCCACCAGTACGGTGTCGTCGCTTTGCGCGATGATGGTGTTGTTCCAGGTGGCTTTCATGCTGATGATCCTTATGTTTTGGTGAGTAAAATGGCTGCCAAGCCAATGAAATATGGCGTAAGAAGCTAGTGCGCCAGCGTAAGGCGGTAGATCGTAGTTGGTGAAAGTCCAACACAGGGAAGAAATAGCGAAATCACTCTGGCCCCG
>JAYVJV010000168.1:0-7039 GCA_043769005.1 Polaromonas sp.
ATGGCGACACCTAAGCGCACCATTTCGGCAAGCCCGCGCGTGATGAGGGCGGCTCGTGCGTTTTGGCCGAGCGCCATGCCGTCGCCAATACCGGCGGCAATCGCCATCACGTTCTTAAGCGCGCCGCCGAGCTCGACACCGATCAAGTCGGCGTTGGAGTACACGCGCATGGCACCACCATTTAATTCAGGGGCGAGCGATTTAGCGTAGGCAAAATCGTTGCACGCAAGCGTTAAGGCGCACGGTAGCCCAGCGGCCACTTCGGCGGCAAAGCTTGGCCCGGAAAGTACGCCAAAGTGCGCGCCAGCACTCGCGATTTCAGCCACCACCTGATGCGGCAATTTGCCCGTGTCGGCATTAAAACCTTTGCACGCCCAGACGATGGGGAGTGTTGAACGTGCTCGCAGTACTTCACGCGCCGTGTTAGCGAGCCCACTGGTGGAGGTGACGATGAGCGCAAGATCAGCCGCAGAAATCGCGTGCGATAAATCAGCCGTGAGCGCCACCGTGGCAGGAATTTTTACGCCGGCAAGGTAGCGGGTATTTTCACGCGTAGCCTCAAGGTCAGCCACCAGAGCGGGGTTTCGGGCATAGAGCGTGACGGCATGTTTGGCCGCAAGAGTGGCCGCAAGGGCTGTTCCCCAAGCACCCGCACCGAGAACGGCGATTTTCATGTGCCGCTATTTTTCATATGCCGCTATTTTTCATGTGCCGCTATTTCTCATATGCCGCTATTCGCCAAATACTTGTGCCGCCAGCACGTAGCCCGCCTGCCCATCGCGATGCGCGACGGATAGCCAAGCGCCTTGTGGTGGGCCGATTACTTCCAGCAATACACCGCGCTCGGCGGTGAATACCAGTGGCGAGCCACTCGCGGCAATCGCTTGAACCTCGGCCATAGTTGTTGCGACTTGCACAAAGCGGCGCGGGCCCAGCACGGTGTTATCCACCCAGCCGACGGTGCCATCGGCGTCTCGCACCTTGGTCCACTTATCGAGTTTTACGAGCGCTTCGAGCGGGTAGTTACGCCCCAGCACAAAGAGCTTGCCAGATTTCGCTCCCAGCGCGTCGTAGAGAATCGCCGGTTTTTCACCAATGTGAACGTAGGCGCGTGGTGCCGCCATGGGTGCGGCGACGATTAGCGCAGGTGCAGCGGGTGCAGCGGGTGCCGCGGGTGTCTGCGCGTGCGCGAAAGCGGCCACCAATGAAAACGCCGCCACAGACACTGTGGCGGCGGATTTTGCAACGATGGTAGCAAGGTGCGGCGCTGGCATCACGTTTGCGCGTGTCATCGAAAAAGTCTAGTGCGTCAAGGTCGGCGCGGCAGGCTGCGCTTGGGCGGCTTCTTGCTCTTTTTGCGCTTGGTAGAGCGCTTCAAAATTGACCGGGTTCAGCATCACAGGCGGGAAACCGGCGCGAACAATCGCATCCGACACCGTCTCACGCGCATACGGGTACAAAATGTTGGGATTGCCAATGCCGAGAATCGCATCAAGATCTTGATTGGGCACGTTACGAATCGCGAAAATACCGGCTTGGCAGGCTTCGACCAAGAACATGGTTTTTTCGCCGACTTTTGCAGTGACAGTAATGGTGAGCTCGGTTTGGTACACGCCATCATCGACGGAGCGTGAGACGTGGTGCAATTGCACGTCTACCTTCGGCGCTTCGCGCTCGAGGAAAATCTGCGGTGCATTAGGGACTTCTAGCGACAAATCTTTGACGTAGATTTTCTCGATCGAGTAGGTGGGCTGATTGGCTTGGTTTTGGTCTGGGCTTTGAGCTGCGTCGGTCATGAAGCGTCCTTGAGAGGTGAAATAAAAATTATGCTGCGAGAAGTGGCATCAAGCCACCGGCTTTATCGAGGGCGGCGAGATCGTCGAAGCCGCCAACGTGTGTCTCACCGATGTAAATTTGTGGCACGGTACGACGGCCGGTTTTGCTCATCATGATGTCGCGTTGAGCGGGGTCGAGATCAATACGGATTTTTTCGATTTCGGCTACGCCGCGTGATTTCAAAAGCTGCTCAGCGCGTGTGCAGTAGGGGCATACGCCGGTTGCGTACATGGTGATTTTTGGCATGATTATTTCTCGACCGGAAGGCCAGCTTGCTGCCAGGTGGGAAAGCCGCCCTCAAGCACGTAAACATCGACAAACCCTAAGGCCTGAAGGCGCTTGACGGCAACAACGGCACGGCCACCGGCATGGCAGGTGACGATGACGGGCTTATCTTTGAAGCGTGAAATTTCGTCTACCCGCTTGTCGATTTCGGCCATGGGGATATTTTTTGCTTTTGGGATATGCCCGCCGTTAAATTCACCGTTGTCGCGCACGTCGAGCACGAGTGCGGTGCCCGCATTCATCAGCTTGGTCGCTTCGTAGGTGCCGACCTCGCGGCCCGCCCCGCCGACCAATTTGAGCACGGTCGGTACAATCAACATCGTGCCGCTGGCTAGGAAAAGCGCCACCAACAACACGTTTTGCGAAATAAACTCACTCATAAAATTTGGCTCTGCCCTAATCGGTTACGATGAAAAAATAATTGGCGCGGCTCACATTGGAGTGATCGCGAAAACCTGATATTTTACGCGTAATTCACTTCTCGCGCCCTGCCAATCTTGATGCACATGGGTGCGCGCGGCGAGATTGCAATCCCACCTCTCCTTTTTTTGACCTCCAACATGAAAAAACTGATCTTGATGCGCCACGGCGAAAGTGCGTGGAACCTTGAAAACCGCTTCACCGGCTGGGTAGATGTAGCGCTCACGCCCCTGGGCGTAGCGCAGGCCCAGCAGGCGGGCCAACTGCTCAAAACCGGGGGCTACGACTTTGACGTGGCCTACACCAGCATGCTCAAACGCGCCACCCACACCCTGTGGCATACGCTGGATGCGATGGACCGCACCTGGCTGCCCGTGGTACACAGTTGGCGCCTCAACGAGCGCCACTACGGCGCGCTGCAAGGCCTGGACAAGGCCGAGACAGCCAAAAAATATGGCGACGCACAGGTGCTGACCTGGCGGCGCAGCTACGACACCCCGCCCCCGGCACTCGATGCCGCAGACCCACGCTGCGAGCGCAGCGACCTGCGCTATGCCAGGCTTAACCCAGGCGACGTGCCGCTGACCGAGTGCCTGAAAGACACCGTGGCACGCGTGCTGCCACTGTGGAACGAGTCGATGGCCCCCGCCATCAAGGCAGGCAAACGCGTGGTGCTGGCAGCCCACGGCAACTCGATCCGCGCGCTGGTGAAATACCTGGACAACATTGGCGACGCGGATATTGTGGGGGTCAACATTCCCAATGGCATCCCGCTGGTCTACGAGCTCGATGCCCAGCTAAAACCCCTACGTCACTATTATTTGGGCGACGCGCAGGCTGCGGCAAAGGCCACCGCTGCGGTGGCCGCCCAAGGCAAAGCGTAAAAAGCGTAGTTATTTCACGGGAACCTGGCCCGGGCTGGGCGCTCCAAGGTGTATATTGATGCACTGTTGTGTCGTTGAAAGTCTGTCTTCATGAATACCAAATTGAAAATCGCCTCCTGGATCGGCATGGGTGCCGTCGCCGGGGCCCTGACCACCATCTCTTTGCAGTCGGTGGCGCAGCGCGCTTTGGCACCGTTGCCGCTGGAAGAGCTACAGCAGTTGGCGGCAGTGTTCGGCATGATCAAAACCGACTATGTAGAGCCGGTTGATGAGAAAAAACTCATCTCCGAGGCCATCAGCGGCATGGTGGCCAGCCTGGATCCGCACAGCCAGTACTTTGACAAAAAATCCTTCAAAGAATTCCGCGAAGGCACCACGGGCAAGTTTGTCGGTGTCGGCATCGAAATCAGCCAGGAAGACGGCTTGGTTAAAGTGGTCTCGCCGATTGAAGGCTCCCCTGCCTTCCGGGCTGGTCTGAAACCGGGCGATCTGATCACCAAAATTGACGACACGCCGGTCAAGGGCCTGTCGATCAACGATGCCGTGAAACGCATGCGCGGCGAGCCCAATACCAAGGTCATCCTGACCATTTTGCGCCGCGACGAGAACAACCGCGTCTTTCCTGTCACCATCACGCGCGAAGAAATCCGCAGCCAGTCGGTGCGCAGCAAGGTGCTGGAGCCGGGTTATGCCTGGCTGCGCGTGAGCCAGTTCCAGGATCGCACGGTCGATGACTTTGCCCGCAAGCTGGAAGAAACTTACAAGGCCGAGCCCAACCTCAAAGGCCTGGTACTCGATCTGCGCAACGACCCGGGCGGCCTGCTGGACGCTGCTGTGGCCATCTCTGCGGCCTTTCTGCCCGAAAATGTAGCGGTCGTGTCGACCAACGGACAACTTGCAGAAAGCAAGTTTGTCTACAAGGCCTCGCCCGAGTTTTACCGCCGCAGTGGCGAGGACGTGATCAAACGCTTGACCACCAACACCAAGGGCATTTACAAAACCGTGCCGTTGATCGTGCTGGTCAACGAAGGCTCGGCCTCGGCCAGCGAGATTGTGGCCGGCGCGCTGCAAGACTACAAACGCGGCACCATCATGGGCAGCCAGACCTTTGGCAAAGGCAGCGTGCAAGTGGTGCGCCCCCTCGGGCCCGACACGGGTATCAAGCTGACCACCTCACGCTACTACACGCCCAAGGGCAACTCTATCCAGGCCAAGGGCATCATTCCCGATGTGATGGTGGACGAGACCGCCGAGGGCAACCTGTTTGCGGCCCTGCGTACCCGCGAGGCCGACCTCACCAAGCACCTGGACACGGGCAAGGGCAACGGCATAGCCGACAAAGCCGCCGAAGAACTGCGCCAGAAAGAAATTGAGAAATCCCGCGAAGAAGCGCGCAAAAAGATCGAAGAGTTCAATAAAAAGCCCGAGTCCGAGCGCAAAGTGCCCGAGTTTGGTAGCGAAAAGGACTTTCAGCTGATCCAGGCGATCAACCGGCTCAAAGGCGCGCCCGTACTGGTGAGCAAGACTCTGATTGAGCGTAAGGAAGAGAAGAAGGAGTGACCGACGACCAGCTCCTGCGCTACTCGCGCCACATCCTGCTCAATGAGATTGGTGTAGACGGTCAAGAAAAATTACTAGCTGCGCATGCTCTGGTCATCGGCGCTGGCGGTTTGGGTTCCCCGGTAGCTTTGTACCTGGGCACGGCGGGTGTAGGCCACATCACCCTCGTGGATAACGATGTGGTCGATATGACCAACTTGCAGCGGCAGATTGCCCATAATTTGGCCAAAGTCGGCATCAATAAAGCGCAAAGCGCTAGCACTAGCATAGCAGCCATCAACCCTGAAGTGCGCGTGACCTGCGTCACCCAGCGCGCCGATGCGGCTTTGCTCAGCACCCTGGTGGCCAGCGCCGATGTAGTGATTGACTGCTGCGACAACTTCGCCACGCGCCACGCCATCAACGCCGCCTGTGTACAGCACAAAAAGCCCTTGGTCAGCGGTGCGGCCATCCGCTTTGACGGGCAGATCACCGTGTACGACAGCCGCGATGCCCAGTCGCCCTGTTACGCCTGCGTGTTTCCGCCCGAGAGCACGGTGGAAGAAACCCGCTGCGCCACAATGGGCGTGTTTGCGCCCTTGGTGGGCATCATCGGCAGCATGCAAGCTGCCGAGGCGCTCAAGCTGCTCAGCGGCGCAGGCAAGCCCCTCACGGGTCGCCTACAGATGCTGGATGGCCGCAGCATGGAATGGAATGAGCTGCGCATCCCGCGAAATGCCCACTGCACGGTCTGCGCCAGCGCGCATTTGCGCGCGCCGTATCCCACCAAACTGCCTGGCTTGGATTGCGGGAAGTGTGAGCGCAAAGTCATTGCACCCCCTGCCTGCTAGGCCTGGCGCAGCAGGGCCTTCAGCGCGGTTTGCAAGCGTTTGGCATGCGCGGGGTTGAACGGTGTCGCCAATATCGCGGTGGTGTCCAGCGCCCAGGTGTCTGCCGGGGCCGGGTCATTGCGCTTGGTCAGCAGTTGCAGTTGCAGCATGCGCCGGGCACTAATGTGCTCGGCAGGTGTGGGCACGTCGGCTGCCATTTCGATGCGCAGCAACGAGGTGGCGGCATCGCCCGCAGCGGCCTTGGCCACCGCCTGCGACCAGGCAGTGCGCGCAGCCGGGCTGACGCTGCGACCCAACTCGGCCACACTGGGAATGGCATCGGCATTGCGCTGCTCCCAGGCGCTAAGTAGCCCGGTCAGGGACTCGCCGTGCGCTTGGGCGGCCAACTTTTTCAGCTGCATTTGCGCGCGCTCCAGCGCGTCGCGCTGGGCGTAGAAAGCGGTGTTGGACAGGCGCGGGCCGCTAGGCTCCTCGCGCGGGGCAAAACGATCCCCGCCACGCTCTGCACCGCGATCACCTCTTGGAGCGCCACGCTCGCCAAAGCTGGCGCGGGCATCGCCACCAGGGCCTGCGGGGCGGCCACCTCGGTCACTGGCCCCAGCGGGCGCACCTGGACGGCCCGCACCGGGGCCGCTACGGCCTTCAAACTTGCCACCTTTTTTGTCGCCAAAGCGGCCTTGCGCTGCTGGCTCGGCCTTCTTGGCACCCGGACGGTCGTCGCCGCGCATGGCGACGATGGGTTTGGCTGGCTTGGGGGGTGTTTTCGCAGTTTCAGCCACTACAGCTTCAGCAACCGCTGGTTCAGCAACCACTGGTTCACTCACTTCATTTGCTACAAAATCTATAGCTTCTTGCGCATTGTCTGTGGCGGCTACAGGCTTGTTTTCCTCGGAAGCAGGGGGTACTGCAGAGACGGCAGGAGCCGCAGCGACCTGCCCACGCCCGGCCGCTTCTACAGCGGCAATAGCTGCGCGAATCTTCTGCACATCGCCGCTGGCGTTGGCTGCGTCCAGCCCTTTGACGGCATCGAGCACGGCCTTGTCGTGCTCGCTCATGGCGGCGGCGGCTTGTTCGCGCTCGGCGCTCTTCCTGTTAAACGCATCATCAATCGGTTTGCGGAAAGCATCCCAGAGTTTTTGCTCTTGCTTGCGGTCTACTGGCACGCTTTGCGCCTCGTGCTGCCAGCGCTGTTGCAGGGCCTTGACCGCGTCGATGCGCATCATG
>JAYVJV010000169.1:0-2379 GCA_043769005.1 Polaromonas sp.
GATTTGCAAGGCCGTGTTTGGCAACAACACCGATGCCGGTGTGGTAAGCCGCGCGCAAGTGGCCGCGCTGCTGGAGCTGGACGATATCTACGTGGGCGAGGGCTGGGTGAACCTGGCGCGCCGTGGCCAGCCGGTGAACATGGCCAGAGTGTGGGGTAAAAGCATGGCCTTCCTGCACCGCAATATGACGGCCGACACCCAGTATGGCGTGACGTTTGGCATGACGGCGCAATTTGGCGACCGCATTGGCGGCGAAATTGAAGACGCTGACATCGGCATCTACGGCGGCGTGCGGGTGCGTGTGGCTGAGTCGGTAAAAGAGCTGGTGACGGCTAACGACCTGGGCTACTTCTTCCAAAACGCAATTGCTTAAAGCCGCAAGGCTGGCAGCTACACCAAGGGGCTGCGGCCTCTTGTGTGCAAACCCCTTCGATCAACCCTTTTAATTTTTAGGAGCACACCATGGGTACACCCCTTAAGCTTATTTTTCTGGCGCTGGTTTGCGTCATGCACAACGATGTGAAGTACGGCCCCGGCCAGAGCGGTGGCCCGGTGCTGGCGCTGACCGAGGCTGAGGCCGAGCCTTTGCTGGCGGTGGGCGCAGTGAAGCTGCAAAACGAAGACGACGCTGCTGCCCTGGCTGCTGCCGCCCAAGCGCAGACCGATGTGCATGCCGCCCAGGCCGATGCGCTGGCGGGGCTAGATGCCGTGCTGGTGGCCAAGGCTGCCGCACAGGCTGAGCTGGATGCCTTGTTGGCGACCACGGCGCAGGCCAAAGCCGCCGCTGAGGCTGCTGCCAAGGCTGCCGCTGAGGCTGCTGCCAAAAGTGTGGCCGCTACCCCAGCAAAAAAGAAGTAAGCCTGCGCCATGCCCTACGCCACGCCCGCTGCCTTTATTGCCAAATTTGGCCTGGAGGAAGCCGCCCAGCTTTTAGCCGACGAGCAGCAGCTGCTGACGCAGCAACTGCTGACCGACGCTATAGCGGTGCAGGGCACGGGCTACTGGACGGGCGAGCCCTGCGAAGCCGAGATGCTGGCTGCCAATGCGGCGCTGGCGCGGCTGCAGCGCCAGATAGAGGTGACCAGTAACACCATGGACGGCTACCTGCGTGCCGTGGTGGGCCTGCCGCTGGCCCCGGCTGATGCCAATGCGGGTACGCTGGAAGACTGCTGCCTGGCCCTGGTGCGCTGCGGCCTGGCGGATGACAGCGACAACGCCACCGAGCGCAGCGACGAATGCTGCAAACAGTGGCGCACCTGGCTGAAAGACGTGGCACGCGGTCTGGTGCAGCTGGTGGGTGCCAGTGGGCAGCCGGTGGCAGCCAACACCGGCAGCGGTGCGCGTTTTGGCCAAGCTGCTACCGGCGTGAACTGGGCAACGTTTGGCGGGGTGCAGCGATGATCGCGGGCGTGCGCCTCACTCTAGGCGACGACCAGATGGGCCACCATCTGCGCCGCTTGGTAGCGCTAGACGCAGGCAAATACGCCAGCGGCCTGCGCGAGATAGGCGAATACATGGTGGGCGGCGTGCAAGACAACCTAGACCACCAAAAGCTGTTTGATGGCAGCGCCATGCCGCAAAGCAAGGCCGCGCTCAAGCGCAGCGGCAAAACCCTGATAAAAAGCCACCTGCTGTACGACAGCTATGTGCACCAGGCCGTGGGCAGTGGTGTGCAGGTGGGCAGCAACAAGGCCTACGCCGCCATCCACCACTTTGGCGGCATGGCAGGTCGGGGCAAAAAAACACGCGTCCTCGCCCGCCCTGTGCTGGGCGTGGCCAAGCGGCAGGAGCTGCAAATTGGCTACCTGCTGACTGACATGTTAAAGGCGGTGCAATGAGCGCCGCCCTGCTGACCGAGTCGCTGGCTTATATTCGCGCGCAGTTCACTCGCGCCGAGGTGGCCACGGTTGAGGCCTATGGAGGCGAGTTCAGCGGCGAAGAGATTGACAAGCTCAGCTATAGCTGCCCGGCGGTGCTGGTGACTGTGCTGGGCTGGAGCCCAGAGACCAATGGCACCCGCCTGAGCGGCAAGCATGTGCGCAATGTGCGCATGGCCGCTTTTGTAGCCACCAAGCACGCCAAGCGCGAGCTGCGCATGGCCCAAGCCATGCAGATCGCCGACAAGCTGGCCATGGGCCTGCGCCTGTGGCAGCCCAGCACCACGCTGCCCGTGACGATAGCGCCACTGGAGGAAGACGCCGAGTGCGAAAACCTCTACGGCCGCGCCATAGACAAAGCGGGCCAGGCCCTGTGGCTGGTGCGCTGGGAGCAATGTGTGCAGCCCAGCGTGCCGCTGCCCCAGTTGTATGAGCTGCTGCACATTGATGTGCTGGACACCACCCGGCAGGGCGCTGAGGGTGTGCCCAGCGCGCCGCCGCC
>JAYVJV010000170.1:0-7580 GCA_043769005.1 Polaromonas sp.
GAAGTGGCAGCCAATACCGGCCATGGCGCGCGAGCCTTCGGGCACGCGGGTAGAAGTGTTGTGTGGGCAGCCCGAGCAAAACCAGGGCTGGCGCTCGGCCTTCACATCCACGACCAACATGGCGCGCTCTTTGGCTTCGATGATGGCCAGCCGTGCGTCGATGCGCGCCGTGGTGTCGGCATCCACGCCCAGCTTTTTCAGGCGCTTGGCAATGGCTTTGGCAATCAGCGCGGGCGACAGGTCGGCATTGGCGCGCAGCAGACTGTGCGCGCTGGGGTTGGACATGCTCCACTCACCGCCCGAATGGTCGCCTTCCTGTTCGTCAAACTTGCCCAAGATATTGGGCCGCACGTCGCTGCGCCAGTTGTACAGCTCTTCTTTCAGTTGGTATTCGATGACCTGGCGCTTTTCTTCCACCACCAAAATTTCTTGCAGGCCGCTGGCAAATTCGCGCGTGAGCTGGGCTTCGAGTGGCCAGACCACGCCCACCTTGTGCAGACGGATGCCCAGGCATTGGCAGGTGGCATCGTCCAGCCCCAAGTCCAGCAGCGCCTGGCGTGTGTCGTTGTAGGCCTTGCCACTGGCGATCAGGCCAAAGCGGTCATTCTTGCCCTCAATCGCGTTGTAATTCAAGCGGTTGGCGCGGATGTAGGCCAGCGCGGCATACCACTTGGTGTCAAAAAGCCTTTGCTCTTGATCCAGCGCGGCATCGGGCCAGCGAATGTGCACGCCGCCTGCGGGCATCACAAAATCTGTCGGCAGTTTGATCTGCACCCGATCCGGGTCAATCATCGCTGTAGCAGACGACTCGACAATCTCCTGAATCGTCTTCATGCCTGCCCACACGCCCGCGTAGCGACTCAGTGCGAAGGCGTGAATGCCCAGGTCCAAAATCTCCTGCACACTGGCAGGGAAAAATACTGGCAGGCCGCAGGCTTTGAAAATATGGTCGCTCTGGTGCGCAGCGGTCGAGCTTTTGGCTACATGGTCGTCACCCGCCACGGCAATCACGCCGCCCCAGGGCGTGGTGCCCGCCATGTTGGCGTGTTTGAACACGTCGCTGGTGCGGTCCACCCCCGGGCCTTTGCCGTACCAAATGCCAAACACCCCGTCAAACTTGTTGCTACCCGGCGGTGCAAAGCCCAGTTGCTGCGTGCCCCACAGCGCGGTGGCGGCCAGCTCTTCATTGACACCGGGCTGAAAGACGATGTTTTGTGCCTTGAGATATTTGGCTGCGGCCCACAGAGACTGGTCATAGCCGCCCAGCGGCGAGCCGCGATAGCCCGAGACAAACCCCGCAGTGTTCTTACCCACCTGCTGGTCGCGCAGGCGCTGCAACATGGGCAGCTTGACCAAGGCCTGCACGCCGCTCATGAACGCGCGGCCATAGTCCAGGCTGTATTTATCGTCCAGCGTAACGGTTTCCAGCGCTTTGCGGATGTGCTCGGGCAGGGGGGCGTTCATAGGCAGTCTCCAATGGCGTACCAGTGTAAGCCTGATTTTGGCACTTGTCTTGGCGGGTGGTTTGTGCTGATCGCTTAGGTGACAAACGCGGTGGAATGTCGACCGCTCGGTGTTCTGGAGCGCTGCGCCGGGTAGCAAAGTTATTCGCGCATGCAGCGCGATACCAAAGGCAGCAAGGGGTAGCGCAGCACCGCCTCGCGGCCGGTAACGCCCAGGTTAAAGGTGGCGTTCATGCGCGGGTTGCTGTATTCCACAGGTGTAATGCTGGGACTCGCGGGGCTGGCGCTGGCTTTGCTGTCTTTAAAGAGCACGTCATAGCCGCGCGAGCTGTCCAACGTCACGCTGTTATCGACAAACTTGGCGGTGAATTCAATGCCATATTCGCAGCGGTAAAAGTCCAACGGCTTGGCGGCGGTGGCGACCGGTGCTGCGGGGGGGCTGCTGGCACAGGCTGCGAGCAGGCTGACCACGCAGGTCAGCAGGGTGGCGCATCGCCGGCTTATTTTTTCACTGTGGTGAGTAGTCTGGGTATATTTATTTGCTACATATTCAATAGCTGCTTGCGCTCTATCTGATTGGACTAAAAGCATATTTTCCATATGAATCTCCGATGTTGAGATAAAAACGCAACTTATGGCTTGGGCCACAACACCCACATTTTCAGCGGCTGCTTCAAACGCCCTGCCAGCTCGCCTGCTTCTAAGCCCGAGCCTACATAATAGTCTGCACGCACGGCACCCACAATGGCGCTGCCGGTGTCCTGCGCCAGCACCAGGCGTTGCAATGGTGCCGTCGGCCCGCTGCTGGTCAGCCAGACTGGAGCGCCGTAGGGAATGCTGCCCGGATCTACCGCAATCGAGCGCCCAGCCGTGAGAGGCACGCCTTGCGCGCCCTTGGGGCCTTCGCTGCTGCGGCCTTCGGGCAGGGCCTCTTCTTTGAAGAACACCACGCGGGGGTTGCTCCACAGCAGCTCGTTTACGCGTTTCGGGTTGGCGTTGATCCAGGCCTTGATGCCGGGCCAGGAGGCATCTTTGATCAGGCCTTGGTCTAGCAGCCAGCGGCCCACCGACTTGTAGGGTTGGTCGTTGGTGCCTGCATAGGCGGCGCGCACGGTTTTGACGCTGCCATCGGGCTCGGTGATGCGTAGCTTGCCCGAGCCCTGGATTTGCAGCACCAGCGCGTCCACGGGGTCGGCCAGGTAGGCGATGGCGCGGCCCTGCAAGGCGCTGCGGGCCTCGGGCAAGGTGTCCATTTCCTGGCGGGTGTACCAGGGCTTGCGGGTAGCCCAGTTGGCGGGCGTGGCGAACAAGGCGGCACTGAAACTGGGGTTGGCGATGCGTCTGGCATAGAGCACGGGCTCGTAATAAGCCGTAAGTAAGCCATCGCTTACGCCACTTAAAGGTTCTACACGGTAGGGCTGCAAGCGTAGCTGCATCCAAGCGCGCTGCTCGGCGTTGTTTGCCAGGCTTAAGCGGCGCAGCTCGGGGCACAGACTGGCCAGGGCGGTGCTGGGGCGCTCGCAGCTTTGCAGCCAGGCGTTCCAGGCTTCGTGCAGATTGTCTTGTTCCCAGCCAGGCAAGTCTGTCCAGCGTGCGGGTGTCCAACGGCTTTTGGCTTGCACGATGCTGGTACCCGGGGCGGGGCCATCTTCTACGCTGGCCGCTGGCTGCACGGGGAAGCTGCTTGCAGCGCCTGTGGACGCGCCTGGTTGGCCGTTAGCTGAGGCGGAGGGCGCGGGTGCTTGCGGCGCGGGGCTGTTCACAGGCGGGCTTTGCAAGGGAGGAGATGCGCAGCCCCACGGGGTGCTTACAATCAGCAACTGCAACAGGAATCGCATCATGACCCTTCTCATACTCGAGGCTTTTGGCGCACTCGCGTTATTCGTCTTTATCGTCTGGTGGACGATGTTCTCGGGTCGCCCAAAAGGCGAGCCGCCCAACCCGTCAACCGACGACAGCAAAAAATAAAAGCCTTCAGCATCGGGTTGACGCTGAAGGCTTCTATTCTAGTGCTATTTATGCTGCTAGACCTTGATTTATTTGCGTAAGCAGCTATTAAATAAGTAGCAAAATTTGGATGATTTGGATTCGAATCAAGCAGGCTTACGCTTTAGCTTGTGCCAATATGGTGCCAGCATCGCTGACTTCAAATTTGCCTGGGCCTTCGATGTTGAGCGCAGCGACTTTACCGCCTTTGACCAGCATGGAGTAACGGTTAGAGCGCAGGCCCATGCCGCGTGAGGTGAGATCCAGCGTCAGACCCGTGGCTTTGGTGAAATCAGCGCTGCCGTCGCCCAGCATGCGCACTTTGCCGACGGTTTTGAGATCGCGTGCCCAAGCGCCCATCACGAATGCGTCATTCACACTCACGCACCAAATTTCATCCACACCTGCAGCCTTGAGTTCGTTGAATTTGTCCACATAACCGGGCACATGCTTGGCCGAGCATGTGGGAGTAAATGCGCCGGGCAGGGCAAACAGGGCAATGGTCTTGCCAGCACTGGCCTTGACCACATCAACGGCATTGGGGCCAATGCTGCAGCCATTGCCTTCGACTTCCATGAATTCCATCAAGGTGCCTGCGGGGAGGGTATCGCCAACTTTAATCATATTCAATGCTCCAAATTAAGAGTGTTAAGGGGAAAGGTAAATTCGGGGTTTGCCGCTCGGGGTGCATGTGGCCGAACGCTTGTCTACGCACCATGAATAACGGCCCACCAAGTGAGCCGTTATTGTGTGCTGATTTTGTCAGCCTTGCAGAAAAATAGTTTAAAAAACTTAAACTGCGATAGCTTTCTCAACCAAGCGGGTCACGACCCAGTTCTTGGTTTTAGAGATCGGGCGGCTTTCGGTGATCTCGATCAGATCGCCCATTTTGTACTCGCCTTTTTCGTCATGGGCGTGGTACTTGCTGGATTTGCCGACAATTTTGCCGTACAGCTCGTGCTTGACGCGGCGCTCGACCAACACCGTTACGGTCTTGGCGCGTTTGTCGCTAACCACCTTGCCAATCAAGGTGCGCTTGAGGGATGCTTTGATTTCCGTCATGGTGGCTCCTTATTTAGCGGCTTGCGTTTGCGCAAGGATGGTTTTGGCACGCGCAATGCTGCGCTTGACGACCTTGAGCTGGGACGTGTTGTTCAGCTGTTGCGTGGCTTTTTGCATGCGCATACCAAAGTGGGCTTTTTGCAGCTCTTTGATTTCGACTTGCAGGCCAGCAGCGTCTTTTTGGCGTAGTTCAGTAGCTTTCATTTCTTGTTTCTCCTGAATTATTGGCCAAGCAAGCGCGACACAAACGTGGTGCGCAGGGGCAGCTTGGCAGCCGCCAGGGTGAACGCTTCGCGGGCCAGGGTCTCTGACACGCCAACGATCTCGTACAACACTTTACCGGGCTGAATCTCAGCCACGTAGTACTCAGGGTTGCCTTTACCGTTACCCATGCGCACTTCCGCAGGCTTGTGCGAAATGGGCTTGTCCGGGAAGATGCGGATCCAGATACGACCACCACGCTTCACATGGCGCGAAATGGCGCGACGTGCAGCTTCGATCTGGCGCGCCGTGAGGCGACCACGATCGGTGGACTTGAGACCAAAATCACCGAAAGCAACGGTCGCGCCACGGGTGGCGACTCCCGTGTTACGGCCTTTTTGCTCTTTGCGGAATTTCCGACGAGCGGGTTGCAGCATATTTATTCTCCTTTTCCGTCGGCAGTTGCCGCAGCACCAGTGCTGCCTGCGGTTGCCGGCGCGACTACTTTGCGTACGCGCTTAACGGTGGTAGTAACAACGGCTTCAGCAGGCTTGTCGCTGCCGTCCGTTGGGGCGGTGCTCGTACCTGGCGCGCGGCGTGGGCCGCGTGCAGGGGGACGATCACCAGCGGGACGGTCACCGGACGGACGACCACCAGGGCCATCACGACGGGGACCGCGTGGGCGGCGTTCTTCTTCGGCGCGCGGCTCTACCACTGCTGGCAGATCGTTGCGACCCAAGGTGTCACCTTTGTAGACCCACACCTTCACGCCAATAATGCCGTAGGTGGTGGAGGCTTCAGAGGTGCCGTAGTCGATGTCAGCGCGCAAGGTGTGAAGTGGCACGCGACCTTCACGGTACCACTCGCAACGGGCGATTTCAATGCCGTTCAGACGACCGGACGACATGATCTTGATGCCCAGAGCGCCCAAACGCATCGCGTTTTGCATGGCGCGCTTCATGGCACGGCGGAACATGATACGTTTTTCCAGCTGCTGGGTGATGCTGTCAGCGATCAGCTTGGCATCGATTTCGGGCTTGCGCACTTCTTCGATGTTCACTGCCACCGGCACGCCCAATTTGGCAGCCAGGTCTTTTTTCAACAGCTCGATGTCCTCGCCTTTTTTGCCGATGACCACGCCCGGACGTGCCGAGAAAATGGTGATGCGGGCATTTTTAGCGGGGCGCTCGATCAGCACGCGCGACACCGAAGCGTTTTTCAGCTTGGCTTTGAGGTACTCGCGCACCTTGATGTCTTCGGCCAGCATGCCAGCGAAGTCATTGTTGTTTGCGTACCAGCGGCTAGACCAATTACGGCTCACCGACAGACGGAAACCGGTTGGGTGGATTTTTTGTCCCATAGTATTTCAGTCCTTTCAGTTACCCACAACCACATAGATGTGGCAGGTAGGTTTGCTGATACGGTTGCCGCGGCCTTTGGCGTTGGCGGTAAAACGTTTGAGGGTAGCGCCTTGTTCGACGTAGATGGTTTTCACCTTCAACTCGTCGATATCAGCGCCGTCGTTGTGCTCGGCGTTGGCGATGGCAGACTCGACCACCTTCTTCACAATGCCCGCAGCTTTTTTCTGCGTGAACTGGAGAATGTTGAGAGCCTGGTCTACTTTTTTGCCGCGAATCAGGTCAGCTACCAAACGGCCTTTGTCGACCGAGAGGCGCACACCGCGCAGAGATGCTTTTGTTTCCATGTGCGGCTCCTTACTTCTTCACCACTTTTTTATCGGCCGGGTGGCCTTTAAAAGTGCGTGTCAGGGCAAACTCACCCAGCTTGTGGCCAACCATCTGATCGGTGATATACACGGGAATGTGCTGTTTGCCGTTATGCACCGCGATGGTCAGGCCGATAAAGTCGGGCAGGATCATCGAGCGACGCGACCAGGTTTTGACTGGCTTTTTGTCTTTGGTGCTTACGGCTTTGTCAACCTTGGCCATCAGGTGATGGTCAACAAAGGGGCCTTTTTTCAAGGAACGTGTCATTGTGGTTCCCCTTTATTTCTTACGACGCGAGACGATCATGACTTGCGTGCGCTTGTTGTTACGACTACGGTAGCCCTTGGTCAGGTTACCCCACGGATCGACTGCATGGCGACCCTCGCCGGTACGGCCTTCGCCGCCGCCGTGTGGGTGGTCTACAGGGTTCATGGCCACACCGCGAACGGTAGGACGGATGCCCATCCAGCGCTTGACACCGGCCTTGCCGAAACGGCGCAGGCTGTGCTCTTCGTTGGCGACTTCGCCCAGAGTGGCGCGGCAGTCGATGTGCACTTTGCGCACTTCGCCCGAGCGCATACGCACCTGGGCGTAGGTGCCTTCGCGGGCCAGCAAGGTAGCGGATGTACCTGCCGAGCGCACCATCTGCGCACCCTTGCCCACTTTGAGCTCGATGCAATGGATGGTCGAGCCTACGGGGATGTTGCGGATAGGCAGGCAGTTGCCAGCGCGGATCGGAGCCTCGGCACCGTTCATCAGCGTCGCACCGGTCTCAACACCGCGCGGGGCAATGATGTAAGCACGCGTGCCGTCGGCGTAGCAGATCAGGGCAATATGGGCCGAACGGTTAGGATCGTACTCAATGTGCTCTACTTTTGCTGGAATCGCGTCCTTGTTGCGCACAAAGTCCACCACACGGTAGTGGTGCTTGTGACCGCCGCCTTTGTGGCGGGTGGTGATGTGGCCGTTGTTGTTGCGACCCGCTTTTTGAATTTGCGGCTCGAGCAACGCGGCATGCGGAGCACCCTTGTACAGGTGATCGCGCGTGACCTTGACCACGGCACGTTGGCCGGGGCTGGTCGGTTTCATTTTAATGACAGCCATGATTACGCAGCCTCCCCAGAGAGGTTCAGTTCTTGAC
>JAYVJV010000171.1:0-21024 GCA_043769005.1 Polaromonas sp.
ATCGATGTCGGTGTCCCCCATCGCTGGCCGTGACGACGACATGCAGCGCGACGGCTGGTACAGCACGGCTCGCAATGTTGACGATTTGGCATCACCCGAAGCGATTGGTCGCTACGCCGCCCAACGAGCTTTGAGCCGTTTGAAGTCCCGCAAAATCCCAACGACCGAATGCCCGGTGTTGTTCGAATCGCCTGTAGCTGGCGGTTTGTTGGGCGGTTTGGTCAATGCCATCAGCGGCGGTGCTTTGTACCGCAAAAGCTCGTTTTTGCTCGATTCCTTGGGCAAGCAGGTTTTGCCCAAACACATCAACGTGATGGAAGACCCGTTTGTCGTGCGTGGCAACGGCAGTTCACCGTTTGACGACGAGGGCGTGCGCGTCAAAGCGCGTCAGGTCATTAAATCTGGCGTTGTGGAAGGCTACTTTTTAGGCAGCTACAGTGCACGTAAATTGGGCATGAAAACGACGGGCAACGCGGGTGGTTCGCACAATTTGACGATGACATCGACGCGCACCCAAGCGGGTGACGATCTGGACGAGATGCTGCGCAAGCTCGGCACGGGACTTTTTGTGACCGAGATGATGGGTTCAGGCGTCAACGGCGTGACGGGTGACTATTCACGCGGTGCGAGCGGATTTTGGGTGGAGAAGGGCGTGATCGCCTTCCCCGTGCATGAAATCACCATCGCCGGCAACTTCAAAACCATGCTCAAAGGCATCGATGCGATTGGTGCGGATACCTATGTATCTGGTTCGAAAACCATGGGGTCAGTGTTGCTAAACCGAATGAAAGTCGCCGGAAGTTAAACGATAACTTTAACCAGCCAGCGCTGCCTTTACAGCTGCAGAAACCTGCCCCATTTCGGCCTTTCCGGCCAATTGCGCCTTAGCCGCGCCCATCACTTTGCCCATGTCGCCAGGGCCTGCAGCTCCCAATGTGGCTACGATGGCTTTGACAGCGGCTAACACTTCGTCTGAGGTCATGCGCACTGGCAAATAGCCCTGCAGCACGGTGATTTCAGCCGCTTCTTTGTCGGCCATGTCTTTGCGGTCGGCTTTGGTGAAGGCGTCAATGCTGTCTTTGCGCTGCTTGATCATTTTGTCGATGATCGCGATAACCATGGTGTCGTCTAAAACGACGCGCTCATCCACTTCTTTTTGTTTGCAGGCGGAAAGTAGCAGGCGGATCGTACCCAAGCGCTCAGCCTCTTTGGCGCGCATAGCGGTTTTCATGTCTTCAGTGATCTGGTCTTTAAGCGCCATAGGGGCTCCGGGAAAGTGTTGCGAACGAAAGCGCTGATTGTAGAGCGCGTAGAGGTTGTCGTTTTTGGTGCTGTCGTTTGGGCTGGCTATCGCTTGGGTGCACGAAATGCAACGGGTATTTGCACCGTGAGTTTGCTTTGCTTACCCTCTGCATCGGCAAATGTGAGGGTGACGGGAACAGTGCTGCCGTATCGGAGCGTTTGGTTTAAATCCATCAGCATGAGGTGGTTGCCGCCCGATTTGAGCTCCACGGCTTTGCCAGCGGGTAAAGCCAGCTCAGTGAGGGCACGCATCTTCATCACATCGCCCTCCAACTTCATCTCATGCACTTCGCTCACCCCAGCGGCGGGGCTGGCCACGCCGACCAGACGCATGGCCTGTTTGGCAGTCAAGGTCATAAAACCACCGGTGCCCGTTTGCCCCTCAGCGGTGGCCCGCACCCAGGCATGGGTGATGCTCACTTCTGGCTCGGTTTGCGCCCAGGAATGTACAGTAAATAAGACTGTAGACCAATAAAATATTGCGTAAGCAGCTATTGATTTAATAGTGACTTGCATGCGATAAAACTTCAGTTAAAACCATGTGACATCCTCCAATGGAGGCCTGTATTCATTGTAGAGCCAATGACAAAACCCGTGCGCAGGGTGCGCAACCCGATTTGGGTAAGACACAAAAAAAACCGTACAAAGTTGCCTCGGTACGGTTTGTTTTGGGGCACAAAAAGATCAATACAGCTTCTTGGGCAGTTGCATGCTGCGAATACGCTTGTAGTTGCGCTTAACAGCAGCGGATTTTTTGCGTTTACGTTCGGCCGTTGGCTTCTCGTAGAACTCACGGGCGCGCAGGTCAGTTAGCAGGCCGAGTTTTTCAATGGTGCGCTTGAAGCGGCGCAGGGCAACCTCAAAGGGCTCGTTTTCTTTTACACGAATCGTGGTCATTTAAATGAATAGAAATTGTGCTGAGAGCTAAAAAGGGAGATCAAGCCTTTTGTAGCCCTCTGCGGGGTTCCCCGCCTTTAAAAGGTGCACCGGCGGCGGGGTTTGCCAGCAAAGACCAAGATTATAGCTTTTTTACGTTCAGTCTTCACGCGGGCGGGTTGGAAGTTTAACTTACCTTCTCTATCCGCGCTTTCCAAAGCTGCGGAAGATAGTCAAAAATCGGGCTTCTTTCGCGCTGGAACATAGGTGCTCCCAATGCCTGGTAGCTGGGCGAGGGGCCAGATACTTCTAGCTGGGCAAGCCGCTGTATCCAAGCCAAGTCGACCTCGCCTGTGGCGCTGGTTCTGGAAAAGATCAATGCCAGCATATCTCTTGCAGCTTGGCTACCCTTGACTTCGGCCATACGGTACAGACGAATAGCCTCGGTATAGTTCGCAGGTTGTCCGCTACCTTGGTGATGGCGACGGGCAGCACTGTATAAAGCAGATGCATCCATATTGGCAAAGTTGATAGGTTGAGTGTTGGTAAGGTTCACCGCAGAGTTTTGCTGCGCATTGAGCAAACGCAGGTTATGCGCCGCTGCGCTCGAATTTGCGGAAGCATTTTGAAAATAGCTACGCGCTTGTGGGATGCGCCGAGTTGCCACACTCTCTAGCCCCAGTTCAATTTGGGCATGGATATCCCCCAAGCGGGCAGATTGCAGCAGGATACTGCGGTTTACCAAGTCATTGGAGCTGCTATCGGTAGGTGTTGACTCGGTGATGTTTGCAGGCAGTAAAGGATTGAGTTTTGATTCTGCTAGCCATTCAAAATACAGTGCGCGGGCGGTGTGATTTTTTTTCAAAATAGCAATAAATGTACGCGCTTGAGGCACATTGGGTGCTCGGTTGCAGCCTTCCAGTGCGCACCAGGTCAAACCAGCCGCCCCCAATGGCTGGCCGCCATCAAGCGCGCGTTCAAACCATGATTGCGATTGAGCCAAATCTACAGCCACTCCTGCACCATGGGCGTAGATCAATCCTAACAACCAAGCTGCATCTGCTGGGTTACCTATGGGGCCTATATCCAGTTTCTGGGCGGGTTGATGCCGATCATTGGAAAGAGTGTGGCTCAGCTTATTGGCCCCTGCATTGGCAGCACGCTCAGCCCGTTGCTTGAGTAGTGCAATATCACGCTCGGCCATGCTTAACGGAGCTTGCAATGATCCAGTGTCCTGGAGTTGCAGCTCAGGCGAGGCGTAGCCTGACCCAGGTTGTGCCTGAACACGGGCATAAGCAAGTTGCGTGGCTAGTACCGATGCGATGAGCCAGCAAGTTAAATGGAGAGTCTTGAGTTTCAAAATAGCAAGCATGGACATACTCGGGATCTTTTGAAGTGGCTACTGCGCAGCTGTATTGCGTTTAGGCACGACTTTCCATTTGAGTGTGCTTTGTGCATAACCACCGACACCCAAAGCCTGGGTATAGGCCTGTTCAATGCTGCCTAGACCTTTGAATCCCGCGATAGGTTTAAAGCTTGGGCCTTTGAGCGTGTTGGGAAGCTTGCTCATAGGGTCTAGCTGCGAGGCAATGCAAGTGAGAGCTTCATTACCTGGACTGCCTGCGTCCACCACAAAGCCTGGATTGGGTGCCATCCAGTCTGGAATGCGGATGGCTTGATTGGCACTCAGTTTGGCATTGGGATTGGAGCTGTTGGGCAGTAAGCGCACCATATTGCCCCCAGATTCAATCAAATAGCAATGCATGTAAGCGGCCCGGTTGAGCACGGCAGAAGCAAAAATTTGTTGACCCGTTTCAAAACTGGTTTTATCCACGGCGATATTTTTGATTTGCAAATCGATAGTCAGCGTCTGCGCATCGGATGTGAGGTTGGCAGAAGTTGCTGTTGTACTAGTTGTTGGTTTGGTTGTATGAGCCCAGCCCACGCGGGTTAGATTACCGTCCTCACCTACTGCCACAAAACCACGCAGGGCGCGCTCAAAGCTTGAGAAATCAACTACGCCAGTAACCACCATGCCTTGATCGGCTTGGAATTTGGATATGGCCTTTTTAAAGTCCTCTGCCTCGGCACCCTCCGCGGTGTTGGCTGACTCTCCCGTAGGATAGTAGCCTTGGTTGCTTAATGAATTTTTGATCAAGTTGCGGGCGGTTGTCACACCGCCTTCGTCATACCAGTCGCGTAACACGTACTGAAAGTTTGGGTGATTTTGTTCTAGCGTGAGGCATTGCCAGTAGGGCACTCTGGCCCATTTGCCAACCAGTTCAATCATGGCAAGTTCGGTGAGACTGCGAATGGCCGAACCCGAACCCTGCGCGTAATCGCGCCCCATATTGAAAGTAACCCCGTATTTGCCTATGCGCGCCGCAGTGTCCAGTCCCTGTGTGCCAGTTCCTATGACAATTTCATTGGCTGAGTCCAAGCCTGGTATCAAAGTGCGGGTTCTAAAATCGCCCAGATGCAAATCCAGGCCAATCACTGTCGCGTTACGGCTGTTACTGTATCCAGTGTCTAGGCGGCTGCCAGAAGTGCCTATATCTGTCTGATTGCGCAGTACGTTTTGATCTACAAAAGCAATGGCTCCTGAAACATACAGAGCAGGGCGTTGTAGCTGGATTTGGTTGTTATTGAGCAAAATGGTGGTCAGATTTTGCACCGTGTCCTGCCGCGAGATATCTACTTCGTAGTCAACGTACCGAAAAGCATTGCTCAGGCGTGACATTTGCGATATGGCCGTGATGATCATCTCTTTGGTCGCCACAGGCATGCGCGTAGACATGTCCGGAATTTGCTTGCTCGTAATCAAGGTCGTAGGCACCTCAGCCATACGAAAAAGTCTGTCCATACAAGACAGGGATTCTGAGAAGCTTGTAATTGAGCGTACCGGGCGTACGGTAGGACGGTCGGCAGCGAAAGCGTACGACTGAAATTGGGCATCTTTATTTGCCCTCAATGGTAATGCGCAGCCTGTCAGAACCATGACAAGCGCTAGTGTGGAAAACAGGGCGGGACGATATGAGCGGTGGTTGGCTGAACGGTCTTGAATTAGCACTTGCATATGCCCCCCTATTTGTTGTAAGTAAAACCTTGTGGATATGCATCAGGATCCATCTAACGGCAAATATTGACCAGATCTCCTCGCAGCACCACGATTTGTTGGTTAGGGGCGTTTCGACCGCCTGCACTGGTGCCTGTTTGCGTTGTGCTGCCAACTTCCTGGAGGCAGGTACGCCGCACGCCTTGTGTAGTGCTGGTATTGGTGACATTGGCTTCCGTCAAAATCGAGCCGTCATCGGCGGTTGCTGAGTAAGCTTTGGCTTCGAAGCGGGCAACTTTGGCTCTGAGCCAGGCCGGCATATCTGTATCACCCTCCAACGGGGTTGACTTGGCAATTTGGCCCCCTGGCATGGGCGCATAGCTCAGTTTGCTTTCCAGTTTGATGGGATCTTCACCGGGGGTGCGTTGTGCTAAAGCAGCGTTTGAAAAGACCAACGTTAATCCGCTGGCAATTGTGATGATGGATTGAAAGACTAGCATGATGGGCCTCATTGCAATATGAATTTGTGGCAAGTCAGCTTCTGCGTGATGAGTCAGGCACGTCCGTATGGCACTGCTGCCTTTGGGACGTGCTGACCAAAACATAGCGGGTAGCTGGTTAATTGCACGCTGTGCAGCCGTTATTGGTAGCAATGTTTTGTACTGCTTTGCTATGGCTAGAAAAAGCCACGTTAGCAATGGCTGAATGCCTTGCGTACACCGACTGCGTTGACTTGTCATCAATATTGACTTTGCCAATGTTGGTGGACAGGTTCTGGGTGGCAGCGGAATCGCTGCCGGAGGCCGTGTTGCTGACGCTAGAGTGATTGATTACGGTCGTTTGCTTCGAATGGTCGTTGACATCCACATTGCCAGCATTGCTGGAGATGTTTTGCTTGGCAGTACTGTTGGTGCCTGTGGCTTTGTTCTCAACCGAGGAAAACATAAAGCTGGCACTTTGAACAGAGTTACCGTTGATGTTGATCTCTGGGCCAGATGGCCCAGCCGCGAAAGCGGTAGAAGCGGCCAGAGCAAATGCGCTGAGTAAGAATTTTTTCATGATAAACACCTCATTGAAGTTGATTGACATATTCCCCCTTAGTTAGCGAATTCCAACTCAGGGGATTCCGTTGACTTTACGATTAGGTTGCTATGGATCCAATCAGAACCTTTTTTGCCTCCTTGCCGCACCGTCGGAGTCCAGTCTGCGTTGAGCAAGCACCTTGCTCAATACCTATCTATGGTTACCAAATTCTTTTAATTTGACACATGATCGTGTTTTATGTCACACTAAGTGGCTATGTTTTTCCGAGGGAAACATGATGCTTGCATCTGTGGTGTAAGCGTTAATTTTTAAATTAGTAACAAAATAATGCAAACGAAAGAAAAGTAAAAGTCTATTTTTTGCAGATTTTATTTTCGTGGCGGATGAGTTTTGCATACAATTGTTTTAGGAACTGTATTGTTTTTGAGTTTGGGTTGGTGCAGCTGTCACTTGCAACCTCCCCGCGTCAATTGAAAACTCGACTTCTAAAATAATCAGCGTCCCTTTACAGGAGAGAGCAGTGGAAAATACATCTAAACCATTGATGAGTGAAAGTGAAAGGCCGTTTCTTAAGGGTCCGTCACCGTTGTCCAGCAAGGTCACTACAGAGTGGCCAGCTTACTTTTTGGGGCAACCAGAGCGACCAGTACGGGTTTTGTTGGTAGACGATGATTCCCACGTCAGAAATGTTATTGCCAATGAGCTGTTGGCGGATGTCCGTATTCAACTGGTAGCCCAAGGAAGTAGTTTCAAAGATGGGCAACGGTTGATTGCAACCTGTGAGTTTGATGTTGCGCTACTCGATTTGAATCTGGGTGACGGAACAGGATTTGATTTGATACGCCAGGTCAAGCTGATCAAACCCATGGCTGAAGTAATAGTGATCTCTGTGATGGAAGATGAAGACCATGCATTACATGCATTTGAGTTAGGGGCCACTGGCTACCACGTCAAGAACACATGGTTTGGCAGCTTTCCAGCAGCGGTCTTGCAGGTCGTCAATGGTGGCGCGTCCATCACGCCGAGTCTGGCGCGGCGTCTACTAAAAAAGATGGAGCATAGCCAGGTGAGCCACGCGACCGCCGCACCTCAGACGGGCGTGGCCTATCTGTCTGACCGTGAACGTGAGGTGCTTAAGTTGGTGGCAACAGGCTATACCAGCAACGAGATTGGCGATATGCTGCACATTACCGTCCAGACCGTCAATACCCATATTAAAAATACCCACCATAAGTTGCATGTGCGCACCCGTGCCCAGGCGGTCAGCCTGGCTGCCAGCAGCGGTTTGATTTGACAAAGCTGGGCATGCATGTCGGTTACCTACATTGGGAAGCAGCCGTATGGATCACGGTGTTGCTGCTGTCGGTCGCCCTGCTGCTCTACCTCATAGCAACTACGCCTGCGCATCCTCAAGAGCAAGTTGAGACAAGTTTTTTGCTATTGCCGGTGGCCTGGGCCCTGGCCGCTGGGTTTGACTGGCTTGGCCATCTCTCTGCACTGCAAGGCCTGCGCCACGGTTTGTCCCTCCTGGCGGTGCATGTTTTGTATGGAGCCGTTGGGCTTTATTTGGTGGCGTGTAGCTCCCTGTCGCGTACCCTGCTGGGTAAAGGGCTCCAAGGCTATCTCTTGCTGGGTGCGGTGTTACTTCTGGCAGGGGCATGGTGGGGAGGCAGTGCAGGCGTGATGGCCACGATGGTATGGCGCGTTCTCAGCGTACTTACCGCCATAGCGGTCGCGGTTGGGCTGGTGTGGAGAATGTATTTGCTAGCCAGCCCAGACACTAGCTTGGTGGCTGTGGCGGGATTGTGGGGGCTGGGTTTGGTGGCTGACGGCATGTGGCTGCGCTCGGGGCATGCTTGGGGTTTGCAGGTGGTTCATGTGTTGTTCTTTGCTTATCTGCTGGCGATCGGTCTGGTGTTGACCGGACGAGTGGATTGGGTACAACTGCACCGGGCATCGCCCTGGAGGGTGAACCAAAGTTTTATTTCCCATACGGGATTTAGTGGAGTCGTCGAGACCCTAAGCTCCCAGCAAAGCGTGGTCGCCGCCATCGAAGACGAGCGCAGCCGCATAGCGCAAGACATCCACGACGGTGTGGGTTCGCACCTGGTGGCTTTGATTGCCAGTTTGGATCCCAAGTCGCTACAGGACAAACGCATCTTGCTGGCGCTGGAGAACTGTTTGTTAGATTTAAAAATGTCGGTGGACAGCATGAACCATGCCGACATCAACATTTTTGATGCCTTGGGACGCTTGCGTTACCGGATGCAGCCCTCGTTTGACAGAGCAGGTATCAAAATTTTGTGGCGTGTAGATGTCGCCAGCCCGTTATTGGGTATTCAGATGTCTGACGTAACGCATTTGGTGCATATTGTGCAGGAGTGTTTTTCCAATATCTTGCAACATTCCCATGCGACTAAAGTCAAGTTGGTGTGCCATTTTGAGCCTGAGCCCGAACCGCGTTTGCGGCTGGAGGTGCAAGACAATGGCACAGGCATAGCGAAGCACCGAAAAGGTGATTTTGTAGGCAATGGCATGGCCAATATGCTCAAACGCGCCAAGGCACTGGGCGTGCCTCTGCTCATCGGCACCCAAACGGATGTGGGCACGCGCGTGCGGCTTTACTTGCCGGTGCGCGCAGCCAGCCCCAGAGCGCAGGCGTAGGCGCTGGCCCAGGCCCACTGGAAGTTGTAGCCGCCTAGCCAGCCCGTCACGTCGACCACTTCGCCAATAAAGTACAGGCCGGACGATTTTTGGCTTTCCATGGTTTGGCCAGACAGCTCGCGGGTGTCTACGCCGCCTGCGGTGACCTCGGCTTTTTTGTAGCCTTCGCTGCCGCTGGGGGTGATCTGCCAGTGCTGCAGGCTTTGCGCTAGCGCATCGAGCGCCTTGTCTGTTGCTTCGTTGATGGGGCGCTGCCAGGCGGCATCGCGCTGCGTCCAGGTGTCGGCCAGCCGACTGGGCAAGGTGCTGGCCAGCTCATTGGCCACTAACTTGCGCGAGCGGGTTTTGCCGCTTCGCAGGGTGCTGGCCAGGTCGATGCCGGGGCACAGGTCAATGCGCACCGGCGTGCCCGCTTGCCAATAGCTGGAGATTTGCAGCACCGCAGGGCCACTCAGGCCGCGATGGGTGAACAGCAGATCTTCATCAAACTGGCCTTTGAGTTTGCCGTCCCCGGTGGAGATGTGCACGGGCAGCGACAAACCGGCCAACGCAACCAATGCTGCCCAGTGCTGCTCGTCAAACGTGAGCGGTACCAGGGCCGGGCGCAGCGGCACGATGCGGTGGCCAAACTGCTGGGCCAGGCGTTGGCCAAAGTCGGTAGCACCGATCTTGGGAATACTCAAACCACCCGTTGCGATGACCACACTACGTGCTTGTACGGTGCCTTGACTGCTCGCAATTTCATAGCTGTTTACGCTGTTATTTATTGGGCTAGAGCCTGATTTGTATGGTAATAGTTGAACGGATTGCACGCTGCAGGGCTGCCAACGCTCGACACCGCCTGCAGCGCACTCGGCCAGCAGCATGGAGATCAAATCTTCGGCTGAGCGGTCGCAAAACAACTGGCCTTTATGCTTTTCGTGCCAGGCGATGCCATGTTTTTCTAGCAGCGCAACAAAGTCTTGTGGCGTGTAGCGCGACAGGGCGCTGCGGCAAAAGCGCGGATTCTCGCTGATAAAGTGTTTCTCGGGAGCGTGCAGGTCCAAGTCGCAGTTGGTAAAGTTGGCTCGCCCACCGCCGGAGATGCGGATTTTCTCGGCGACTTTTTCGGCGTGGTCTATCAGCAGTACCTTGAGCCCACGCTGCCCTGCCTGTGCTGCGCAGAACAAGCCTGCAGCGCCTGCACCAATCACGACTACATCAAAATTATGCGCTTTATCTGCCATAAGTTTTTATTTAAAAGCGCTAACTGCTATAAATTTAATATCAAAAAATTGAAAATTTCTATGCTGGCGCACAAACTACTCGCCCTTCCAGAGAAACGGAAATTTGAACTGCTTAACAAACCCGTTGGGTACATAGTCGCCCAACACGCCGTACTTTTCAGGCCAGATTTTGTCGCTCTTGGCAGCGCTGCCAAACAGGTAGTCTAAAAAGGCGAAGTGTGCAGCGTAGTTGGTATCTAACGCCTCCTTGTCCTGGCTGTGGTGCCAGTGGTGGAAGTTGGGCGTGACGATGACGTAGCGTAGCGGGCCCAGGCGCACATTCACATTGCAGTGGTTAAACACCGCCTGAAAACCCACCACGATGATGTAGGCATCAATCACTTCTTTGCTAAAACCCAGTACGAAGATCACGCCCAGAATGAGGGTGCGGGTGATCAGCAGCTCCACAATGTGCTGGCGGGAACCTGCCATCCAGTCCATAAACTTGCTGCTGTGGTGTACCGCGTGCAAACGCCACAGCCAGGTCTCGTGGTAGGCGCGGTGCGTCCAGTATTGCACCAAGTCAGCAGCCAGAATGATGAGTAGCAGCTCCAGCACAAAGGGCAAATTTTGAATCCAGGCTTGCAGGTCACTTTTAACCGCCCAGCCCAAGCCTTTGTGCACCATCAAGTTGGTGGCTAACAGCACAAAACCAACCACCATGTGGTTAACGATGAAGTGGTGGAAGTCGGTCTGCCACTCGGGGCGAAAAACGGGTTGATTTTTGCGATGGGGAAAGAGCTTTTCGATAAAGATAAAAATCAGTGATGACCCCAGCAGGTCGAGGATGAACCAGTCCAGACCAATATAGGGTGTGTTGTCGGCAAAGTCGTTGACGGGCACTTTGTGGCCACCCATGATGGCAGTGAGCGCCACCAGCATAAAGGCTGCTGCACTGAGCCAGCGCGAGCGGCCAAAAATGATATTGACTACGCTCAAGCCGCCAGCGATGGCCAGGGCTACCAGCATGATGGAGCGAATCACCTCCACGTTGTAGCTTTTACGCAGTTGCGGAGTCGTCAGGTACTCCGGGAAGTGAAAAGCCAGGACACCCAGAAAGCACAAAATACCCAAACTCAGGGAGACAATGCCGGTGATCAGGCCATGCCCGGGCTTGAGCGCGCCGTGGCTTTCGGTAAGTTGGTTGAGTTTGTCCAGCATGGGGCCCTTAGCAAATAGTATTGCCAAGGAGTGTAGCCCGAAGATGGCCCGGGTTTAGCCCACCCGCAAGCGATCCTGCGCTGCGCTCTGGCCTGTCAGCGCGGTCAGCCCCTGCAGCACATCGCCCACCACAATCACGCTGGGGCTGGGTAACTGGGCCTGCTCTATGGTGCTGTGCAGGGTGGCCAGGCTGGCAAGGGCGTGGCGCTGGTCTGGCAGGCTGGCGTTGTGGATGATGGCCACCGGGGTGTCAGCTGCCAAGCCGCGCAGCAATTGGTTCTGAATGTGCTGCGCGCCTGTCACACCCATATAGATCACCAGGGTGAGCTTGGCCTGCGCGGCGGTGCTCGCCAGTTGCGCCCAGTCGGTGCCTGTATCGCCCGGCTTGGCGTGGCCGGTCACAAACACCACGCCGTGGGCATGCTCGCGGTGGGTAAGGGGCACGTTGAGGGACGTGAGCGCCGCCAAGCCTGCGGTAATGCCACTGACCACCTCAACGGCAATGCCCGCAGCTTGCAGCGCCTGCACCTCTTCGCCGCCCCGGCCAAAGATGAATGGGTCGCCGCCCTTGAGGCGCACCACCGTTTCGCCCTCGCGGGCGGCCAAGACCATGAGTTTTTCAATAAATGCCTGCGGTGTGCTTTTGCAGCCACCGCGTTTGCCCACCTGCACGATGCGGGTGCTGGCGCGGGCGTGGGACAGTACCGCTGGGTTCACCAAGTCGTCTACCAGAATGACAGTTGCGCTGGCAATGGCACGCACCGCCTTGAGGGTCAGCAATTCTGGGTCGCCCGGACCTGCGCCTACCAAAATGACTTTGCCTGGTGCGCAGTTTTGCTTTGGTGTAGGGGAGTAGGACATGGCGAGCTTTCTTGGCGTTATAGCTGCTCAAGCAGTAGCAAGATGCGCGCCACCTGCTGCGCAATGGGGGCGGGCACGGGCTGGCTGCCACGCAATACCGCGTGAATGTACTGGGCCGTGCTCGCCGCGTCGATGCTTTTGGGTAAGTCGGGCAGGGCGGCGATGGAGCCTGCTTGCGCTGGAGCCAACAAGCGGTGCTGCCCGTGCACAAAGCCATCCATCTGCGGGGCGCGGCGGGCATCGGCCACGGGCTCGCCCTCGGTGCCGCGCAGCAGCAGGGCGTGCGCGCCCGTGAGCGCCAGCGTAGCGGTCATGCTGTGCAGATATTCAGGGTGGGTATAGCTGGTGACGATCAAGGCCTGCGCACTGGTGCTGGGGTTCATCAGCTTGACCAGGCTGTGCGCCGGGTTGCGCAAACCGACGCTGCGGCGCACGTCTAAAAGGCGCTTTAAAGCTGGGCTGAGGGTCTCGGTAGGGGCAAAACAGAGGTCTCCATTTGCTATATAATGTGTAGCTGCTTGCGCAATATTCCATTGGCCCGCAGCCTGATTTGGCAGTAAATTAAGAGCCTGAATGACGCTGTGGCTGCTAATGCGCGCATCTTCGGTAGCGCAGCCGTGCACCAGCACCCCAAAACCGTGCGCCATACCCTCACGCGCTAGTAATGCACCTAAAAGTGGCGTAAGCACTGGCAAACGCCGCGCACCGTTGTAGCTGGGTATCACCACCAGCTTGGCCTGTGCAGGCAGCTTGGCCAGCCGGTTATGCACGGCATCTAAAAACCCCGCCATCTCATCAGGCGTTTCGCCTTTGATGCGCATGGCCAGGCAAAAGCCGCCTACCTCCAGGTCTGTCACCGTGCCGTCCAGCACCTGGCCCATCAAATCAGCCGCTTGCTCGCGCGTAAGGGAGCGTGCACCGTCTTTACCGCGTCCGATTTCTTTGATGTATTTGGCAATGCCCATGCCACTATTGTCGGGGATGGGTTATGACTTTGGGCTATGAGCTTAGGCCAAACTCGCGCGCGTGTCCGCGTCAAACTGCGCCATCGCTGCTATGGTGAGAGGGTCTAGCGCCAAACTGGCTGCAAACTCGGGGCGCACGGTAGCGCCATAGGCACCGATGGCGATGAGCTGGGCCAGCACGTCGCTGCTCTTGATACTGGCCGCCAGCAACTTGGGGCCGCCCGCATTTTGCACCGCAACGCAGGCCTTGAGCAGGGCCCACACGTCGCGGCCATCGGCCTGCAAGCGGCCTATGTAGGGTGCCACGTAGGTGGCAGCGCGCTCTTGCGCCCACAGCAATTGCACTGGGTTGGACAGGCCCGTGAGCAAGCTCGGCAGACCTGCGGCTTGCACCGCAGCCAAAGTGTCGGCCCAGTCGGGATGGCAAGGCAGTTTGAAGGTCAACTGCACGCCGCTGGCTGCAGCCAAGGGCTGCAACACACCCAGCCAGTGCTGGGCCTCTGGCACGCCCGCCTGGGGCAGTTGCAGCATCAGCTCCGCCACACCCAGCGCAGCCGCGCGCTGCACCAGTCCGCAGTAGCCGTCTAGGCTGACAGGCAGCTTGGCTTGCAGCACGATGCTGGGGTTGGTGGTAACGCCCTGCACACGGGGGCAGCCGGGGGGCAAGTGCCACTGCGCAGCATCAGCGGAATCAACAAAGAGTTTCAAAATGGAGGTAACCTGGTGTAATGCCATTCAACCAGCGGACAGCGGGCAGCGTTAGGATGACGGTACCGCTATTTTAAGCACCCGTTCCAGGTACCAGGAGATCGGTTATGCCTTGTCCGTGCATGCATACGCCCATAGTTACTGCCCGCGCTGTTTGCGCTGCGAGCTTGCTAGCTTTGTTGGCGGGCTGCACCAGTGTGCAGACGCAGCAGAGCACAACGCCCGTAGCATGGCCTGCACCACTACAGCCTGAAGCAGCATGGCGTGCGGCATCTCGCCTGGGCTACGGCCTGGCTCCGGGCACACTGCAAGCCATGTCTGGCAGAACCGCCAAGACCTGGGCTCTTGCGCAGCTGGGCGCAGCCTATGCCGCCAGTCAAGCGCCAGCCAAGGTGCCTGCCGAGCTGCAACAGTTCAACGCCACATTGCCCAGTCTTTTGGCAGACTATCGCGCCGAACGCGAAATGCAAAGAACCCTGCGTGATACCACTAGCGCAGTAGCGCTATCGCCCGCTGGTATGGGCCCGCCAGTCTTACCCGGCGCAGCGGTCGCGGCCGCGCCCTTGCCCAACTTTAGTCGCGAAGTCGCCCAAACCGCTGCCAGTTGGCGGCTGACAGCATGCAGCGATCCTGCGACAGAAAACGCCCTGCTTGCGCGTATGACGGAGTTTTGGTTTAACCATCTCAACGTGTTTGTTGGCAAAGCAACCGTCCGCCCTTTTGTGGGCCACTATGTGCTCAACGTGGTGCGTGCCAACGCACTGGGACCATTTGAAGAGCTGCTGTTGGCCAGCGCCAAACACCCCGCCATGCTGATGTACCTGGACCAAGCCCAAAGTGTGGCACCCGGTACTAACTCGGGGCGGCGCGGCCTGAACGAAAACTATGCCCGTGAGTTGTTGGAGTTGCACACCCTGGGTGTAAACGCGGGCTATAGCCAAAGCGATGTGCGCGAACTGGCCCGCATCTTGACCGGCTGGACCGTCAACTTGGGCAAAGACGAAGGTTTTGTGTTTACCAAAGCCTTGCATGACTCCGGCAGCAAAATGCTGCTGGGTATCACTTACACCAACGAAGGCTTGGCCGAGGGCGAGGCTGCTATTCGGTTTTTAGCGCGCCACCCAGCTACCGCCCAGAGAATAGCAACCCGGTTAGCCAGTTTTTTTGTGGCTGATAAGCCGCCACCTGCGTTGGTAAACCGCCTTAAAAAAACCTTTCTGGAAACGCATGGTGATATGCGTGCCGTCATGCGCACTCTGGTAGAGTCCGACGAGTTTTGGCGCTCTGATCAAACGCTGTTTAAAACTCCGATGGACTATGCCTGTTCGGTACTCACCGCCGCAGGCGGCGTGAAAGACAGGCGTGACATCAACCAAAGCCTGGGCTTTTTGGTCCAGGCAGGCCAGCCCATGCACGGCTGGCAAACGCCTGATGGCTACAAAACTGATGCTGCTACCTGGCTGGCTCCAGAGGCCATCACTCGGCGTGCCGACCATGCCATGGCGATGGCAGCGCGTGTGGGTGACATCAGTTATTTGCAGCCATTTTTGGCGGTCGCCACACGCGAGCGCATTGCGCGCGAGGCACCGCTTTTGCGCACGGGATTGCTTTTGTCCAGTCCTGAATTTATGCGCAAATAACTTGCGCTGACTTGGAGATTTATTGTGCCTACCCAGTCGTTTTTGTCGCAGCGCCATCAAGCAAAGCGGCGCCATGTTTTGCACGCCATGCTGGCAGGTACGGCGGCTACGATGCTGCCGCACGCTTGGGCGCAGAGTAGCTTGGTGGGCAGTACCGCCAAAAGCAGTACCGGTCCTGGGCGCGTTGTTGTGGTGTTTTTGCGCGGCGCCTATGATGGTCTTTCGGCCTTGGTGCCCTATGCTGACCGTGACTACTACAGCCTGCGTCCCACTATCGCCTTGCCCTCGCCTGACGGCACGGCCCAAACGGCGCTAAAGCTGGACGACCGTTTTGCGCTGCATCCGGCTTTGGCTACCCTGATGCCACTGTGGCAGCAGGGTGTACTGGGCTTTGTACCCTGCGCGGGCTTGCCCAGTCCGAATCGTTCGCACTTTGATGCGCAATACCAGATGGAAACTGCCTCGCCCGGCAAAATCAGCGCGTCCAGTGGCTGGCTCAATAGTTTGGCCAGTCAGACCCCAGGCACATCGCCTGCGCAGGCTGCCGCTCTCGGTGTAGGCGAGGCCAACCCGGCGATTTTGGCTGGCACTGCACCCGTAAAGCTCATCCCTGCTGGACTGGCCGCAGAGCGCACGGGCGTACTGGCCAACGCCAACACACGCCAGGCCCTGCTTGACCTGTACAGCGGCAACGATGATGTGAGCCGCGCATTTCGCCAGGGTGCTGGCAGCCGCCTGCAAAGTGCGGACGAACTGAGCGCCGAGAGGGGCGCCCTGAAAAGCCGCCGTGACACTACAGCACGCCAAGCGAATCGCGCTTTGGATAAGGATGGTACGCAAGGACAATCTGGCCAGGCACTGGCGGCGCAAATGCAAGCGGCCAGTAACGGCGCAGCTGACCCTGTAGGCCTGGAGCTGGATGCGCAGCACCTGGGCACGTTGATGCGCAACGAGCGCAGTTTGCGCATTGGTTTTCTCTCTGCGGGTGGCTGGGACACCCATGCCAATCAAGGTTCAGTGACGGGGCTGCTGGCGAATAACTTGAGCCAACTCGCCAAATGCCTGGTACAACTTCGGCAAGATTTTTCCGAGCCTGGCGATGTGATTGTGATGATGAGCGAGTTTGGTCGCACCTGCGCAGAAAATGGCACACGCGGCACCGACCACGGTTTTGGCAACGCCATGTGGTTGATCGGTAACCGGGTCAATGGCGGTCGCATCCACGGACAGTGGACTGGATTGGCCAAAGGCAACTTGAACGAAAACCGAGACTTGCCTGCCCACCATGACTTTCGCGCTGTACTGGCGCAGGCGTTGGTGTCAGGTTTTCAACTCAATGACACCCAGTTGGCACAGGTGCTACCGGGCATCAACTGGGACAAGCAGCTCGATACCTTGTTTGCGACCCGCTAGGCTGTTGCCGCTTCCACGCGGTGCTCTAATTTGGCTGGATCTATCGCCCCGGTAATCAAACCGACAATTTCTTCGGGGTGCGAGTCGCGCGTGTTGCGGCTGCAAATGATGCGTCCCTGGCGAAACACCCAGATGCGGTCCACCAGGTCAAACACCTGGCGCAGGTTGTGGCTGACGATGATGAGCGGCACGCCGCGCTCTTTCAGGCCCTTGATGATGCCCTCCACCCGGGCGGTTTCCTGCACGCCCAGCGCAGCGGTGGGCTCGTCCAGGATGATGAGTTTTTTGGCAAAACCAGCTGCGCGGGCAATGGCCACGCACTGGCGCTGCCCGCCCGACATGCCGCGCAGACTCTCGCTCATGTCCTGAATTTTGACCCCTGTAGTAGACAGCATGCCGATAGATTGCTCGCGCATGGCCCGGTGGTTCAGGATGGACAGGGGCCCCAGATTCAGGTGGGTAATCTCGCGGCCCAGAAAGATGTTGGCGGGCACGTCCAGGTCTTCGGCCAGGGCAAGGGTTTGGTACACCGTCTCAATGCCTTGCTCGCGGGCGTTCAGCGGCGAGGCAAAGTGCACCACTTTGCCGTCCAGTGAAATGCTACCGCTGTTGGGCTGCTCGGCCCCGGTGATCAGGCGCACAAAGGTGCTTTTGCCCGCGCCGTTGTCGCCCACAATGGCGGCGTGCTCGCCGGGCAGGAGGTGAAAATCGGCCTCGGTCAAGGCCTTGACCCCACCGTAGTGCTTGGTCAGGCCTTGGATGCGCAGAACAGGTTCAATAGACATGGTGTATTGGAATGTGTTGTTTACAGATCATGAGGCACAGCAGGAAAACCCGAATTAGTAAAACCACTTGTTTTATTAATTATAAATTTAAGGTTTAATACCGATTCAGCAGCCAAGTGTAGGACTTTCTGTGGCTTGCTGCACACTTAAACCCCTTTATGGAGACCCTCGAATGAATACCAAACGCAATCTGGGCCGTTTCGCCCTGGCTTTAGTCGTGGCCGCCACCTTGGCTGCCTGTGGCAAGAAAGAAGAGCCTGCCAAGGCTCCTGCTGCTGCTGCCCCTGCCGCCGCCCCCGTTGCCGAGATGACGATTGCCTATATTACCAACGGCAACACCAACGAAGGCTGGACGCTAATCAACGGTGGCGCCAAAAAAGCTGGCGGCGCACCGGGCGTGAAGTTCATCGAGCTGGCCGCTGAAAAAGGTGAGCTGTCCAAGCAACTTGCCATCGTCGAAGACATGATTACCCGCAAGGTCAACGCGATTGCAATCGCGCCTGTGGACAGCAAGGGCATTGCACCCGCCATCAACAAAGCCATGGCCGCAGGCATCCCCGTGATTGCCGTGGACACTGGTATTGACGGTGCCAAGATCACCAGCTACGTGGCCACTGACAACGTGCCCGCAGCCAAGAGCCAGGGCGAGTGGGCTGCCACCCAAGTGGCCGATGGTGACACCGTAATCTACGTGACCGGCGACCAAGGCCAGTCCACCGGACGCGAGCGCAAAGACGGCTTTTTGGCCGGCCTGAAAGCTACCAAGCCCAACGTCAAAGTGGTTGAAGTGGCCACCACCTGGGACCAGACCATGGCACAAAACGGCGTTGAAGCCGCCCTGCGTGCCAACAAGGGCGTGAAAGTGATTGCCTGCGCCTGGGACGGCGGCGCGCTGGGTGCCAAGGCTGCCATGCTGTCGGCTGGCATGAAGGCTGGCGACGTAAAAATTGCTGGTTTTGACGGCTCCCCCGGTGGCCTGGACATGATGAAAGAAGGCTGGCAGCAAGCCAACTCTGCACAGATGCTGGCCAAGATCGGCCAGGTCGGCGTAGAGACCGCGATTGCCGCTGCCAACAAGAAAACCGTGAGCGAGCGTATCGACACCGGCAGCTTCCTGGTGCTGCCATCCAACGTGGACCAGTTCGCCAAGGACTCGGGCGTGGCCCAGTTCATGAAGGTCAAATAACTCAGACCTTGGTTGTCAGATACGAAATGGCCGCTGCGTGCGGCCATTTTTGTTATTTTTTTGAAAGTTAAAGCATGCAGTCCATCACCCGGCAGGAATGGTTTGGCGCACTGGTGGCCGTATTGGTGCTGGGCGTGTTGCTGTCCATCGCGTCACCGTTTTTTCTGAACACCCGCAACCTGAGCAACATCTTGGTGCAGGCCTCGGTGGTGGCCCTGCTGGCGGGCGGGCAAACCTTTGTCATCTTGACCGCCGGGGTCGATCTGGCCGTGGGCGCGGTGACCGCACTGGCGGGCGCAGTGGCGGGCTACATGATGGTCAAGCTGGGCATCAACCCCTACCTGGCGATTCTCACGGCCTTTGCCATTGGCGCGAGTGTGGGCTTGTTTAACGGCTATCTGGTGGCCTTTGTCGGCATTCCGTCGTTTATCGTCACGCTGGGTGGCCTCACGCTGTGGCGTGGCCTGGCCTTTGATGCTACGGGCGGTTTCGATATGTCGGGCATGCCCGCGCCGCTGCCCTTTATTGGCTATGGCGAGCTGTTCGGCTTGATCCCCATGCCCATTGTCATCATGGCGCTGTTTTATATCTTCATGGCCTATGTGCTGTCCAGCACCAAGCTGGGCCGCTATGTGTACGCCATTGGTTCCAACGAGATGGGCGCACGCCAGGTGGGCATCAATATCCGCAGCTACAAGCTGGCGGTGTATGTCGTCTCTGGCCTGTGCTGCGCGCTGGCCGCGATTGTGCTGATGGGGCGGATGGATTCGTCCAGCGGCAAGATGGCGCAAATGGCCGAGCTGGACGCGATTGCCGCCGTCATTTTGGGCGGCACCTCGCTGTTTGGCGGGCGCGGCAGCCTGTGGGGCAGCTTGCTGGGCGCTATCCTCATCACCATGATCCGCAACGGCATGAACCTGCTGGAGATCTCCCAGTTCAAGCAGATGATGGCCATTGGCGCGGTGGTAATTATTGCGGTGTGGATCGACGTGGTGCGTCGCCAGCACCTGCTCAAGAAATAAGAGTCTGCCATGGGAATGCAAAGTATTTGGGTGCTGGGTGAGGCCCTGATGGACTGCATTGCGCAGAGCGACGGTACCCTCAAACCCCTGATGGGCGGCAGCCCCTACAACCTGGCGCGGGCTGCGGCTTTGCGCGGTGCGCAGGTGGGCTATTTAAACCCGCTGTCCACCGACCGTTTTGGCGACCAGTTGGCTGCGCAATTGCAGCGTGATGGCGTGGCCCTGTTGTCGCAGCGCAGCCGCCTGCCCACCTCACTGGCCGTGGTGCAGATTACCGATGGGCAGCCCAGTTACGGCTTTTACCGTGAGGGCGTGGCCGACCGAGACTACGCAGTCGATCACATCGTGGCGCAACTTCAAACCACGGTGCCTGGCGTGCTGCACACCGGCTCGCTCAACCTGGTGCCGCCCGAGTCCGACAAGGTGCTGGCCATCCTCCAGCAGGCCAAAGTGCTGGGCTGGACGATCAGCGTGGACGTGAATTTGCGCCCACGGCTGGCGGCGGATTTGGCGCAGTACGTGCGTGCAGTGCTCCAGGTAGCGGCGCTGGCCGATTGGCTCAAGGCCAGTGACGAAGACCTGGTGGCCTTGGGGCTGGGTATCGGGCAGGGGGCGGCTGGTTTGCAGCAGGCGGCAGGGGCTGCGGCCTACTTCACCAGGCAAGGTGCCAGCCGCGTGGCCATCACCCTGGGTGGCGATGGTGCCTATCTGCAAGTGGGTGCACAGTCTGCCGCGCGCCCCGTGCCCGTGGTCAAAGTGGTGGACACCGTGGGCGCAGGCGACACCTTCTGGGGCAACTGCCTGGCCGACTGGGTCGTGCAACCAGCCAACGCCCAGGCGCGGGTTGAAGACACGCTGCAAAAAGCCATGCTGGCCGCGGCCATCAACTGCACCCGCGCGGGTTGCCAGCCGCCCACGCAGGCGGAGCTGATGCAGGCTGCTTGATGCATTGATGGCAAGCTTATATGATATGTAATTTCACTAGTGTCCCAACGTTGAGAACAGGCTTTGCTGTGTGAAACCATCAGATTCAGGTTCAGCCATTTCATTGATTCCCAGCAGTTGTGCAATGGGAGT